>NZ_DS989850.1:1919-136256 GCF_000155555.1 Coleofasciculus chthonoplastes PCC 7420 | reverse complement strand
GTATAAGGGGGCTTCTACCCGTACCAGACGACAGGCTTGCATCAGCAGTTCTGGGTCAGAAATGCCCACATTGATATGAACACTGGCGGTGACCACATTACTGCCATAGGTTTGCTCAATGTAGTCATGATAAGGGTTTTGCGGGTCAGAGCGGTAGAAGCGATCGCTCCCCCCTAGAGACAGGGTACTGCCGGGAATCAGGGTGTAGTTTCCCAGAGTTTTCAGATAAGTGCGGAGGTGCTGGCGTGGGCGTACCAAAGCGCATAAGAGGCGATCGTAGCAGCATAAAGGAGCCGTGGTATATTCGACATTGCGGGTATCCGGTTCCCGCATGAAGCCATCCAAGGATGCCACAATCCGATCAGACAGACCGACAATTTCCCCTTGGGGAGTGCCAGTATACATTTCAATTTCAAAGCCTTTCGATAGCAGCACAGTATCTCCTAGAGCTGGGTAGAGCAACCTCTTAACTCTTCAAGTGTATCAGTGCTGAGAGATTGATTATAAAGTTTCCATTCCTTGTCTTCTTCACACCCGATGATGATCAACATCATTAACCGTATGTAAGGTGGGCAATGCCCAGCCTACTACGTCTGATGGCGATAAACATCATTAGCGGCACGATGGAGGAGAGAGTGACGGTAGATTAAAGCCTTCATGTCATCTCCATAGCCGCCCCCAATCACACTGGCGACAGGGTAGCCTGCGGCGATACAGGTGCTGAGTACCTGCATTTCACGGCGGTAAATTCCCGTATCGGTTAAGGCTAGCTTACCAAAGCGATCGCATGCGTGGGTGTCTACTCCAGCATCATAGAGAACTAAGTCAGGCTGAACCTCAGACAAGATATCAGGGAGATGGTGGGCTAAGGTTTGTAGGTAAGCATCGTCATCCATACCCACAGGGAGAGGAATGTCAAGATCACTTTTTTGTTTAGTGGCGGGGAAATTGACCTGACAGTGCATGGAGAAGGTAAAGACAGTGGGGTCATTTTGGAAAATAAACGCCGTACCATCTCCTTGATGAACATCCAAATCAAGAATTAGGATTTTTTGAACTAATCCCATAGTCTGGAGAACACGAGTCGCGATCGCTAAATCATTAAAGATACAAAAACCTGATCCATAGCTGGGAAAGGCATGATGAGTTCCTCCCGCCGTATTACAAGCAATACCATGAGTCAGGGCAAGTTGAGCCGTCAGGATTGTCCCGCCAACCGCCGTACAGGTTCGCGTCACCAAGCCGGGACTCCAAGGTAATCCAATGCGGCGCTGGGCTTTCGGGTCAAGTGTACCGTTACAGTAGGCTTGGATGTAGTCAGGGGTGTGGATGAGTTGAATCCATTCTCTGGGTGGAGGATTGGGAGTGTGGATTTGTTCAGAAGTGACAATCGTATCGGCGAGGAGGAGTTCACAGAGTTTGCCGAATTTGGACATGGGAAAACGATGTCCGGGTGGAAGGGGGGTAACGTAGTCGGGGTGATAGACGATTGGCAGGTTCATGACGGTGGTAGCTACTCAGTCATGAACTATTGTCATTGATTGGTTCCTCCCCGTTTCATTGATCGCTGTACAGGCTTATTTTTCGCCTCTTGCGTTATTGTTTCCCAGTCCGCTTGTTCCAAGACGGCATCTAACACATCAGAAATGTTGCAACGTTGCTCAAAAGCAATGCGTCTTAAAATTTCATGGTGTTTTGGCTGTACGTATACTGGTTTTCTTTGCGTCTGTGCCATTAACCCAGTGATTAAGTTAAGTCCCGTTAGGCTAATTGTACCCTAGCTAAACAGCTAACTTGACAACTAGCTAATTAGCTAATTAAATATTAAGACTAAAGCAAAGACTTTTCAACTCTTCTACAGGATGTAGGTCGTCAAAATGGAACAGTCAAACTTAAAGGAAAAAGCGATAGTCTCTTTATTTTCCGGCTGCGGTGGACTCGATCTAGGGTTTCGTCAAGCAGGCTTTAATGTGGTATGGGCAAATGAATATGACAAAGATATATGGCAAACTTATCAAAGTAATCATCCCAATACATTTCTTGATCGGCGTGATATTCGGCACGTTCCTTCTGCGGACATTCCAGACTGCTTCGGGATTGTTGGCGGTCCTCCTTGCCAAAGTTGGAGTGAGGCAGGTACTCAAAAGGGAATCAATGATGATCGCGGCAGATTATTTTTAGAGTATATCCGGATTTTGAAAGACAAGCAACCTCGCTTTTTCTTGGCGGAAAATGTTTCTGGTATGCTACACAAAAAGCACGAAAATGCTTTACGCAACATTATTGCAGCCTTTGAGGAAGCTGGCTATGTCATTTCCTACAAACTTTTGAATGCTCGGCACTATAATGTGCCTCAAGATAGAAAGCGAGTCATTTTCATTGGTTATCATATTGACTTAAATAAATGCTTTAAATTTAACACTTTAGTGCCTGGATATCGTATGTTTACCTTGCGAGATGCTATTTGGAATTTGCGAGAATCAGCAATCCCGGCATTTAGCAATAATAAGACACGCGGGGAAGACTGTCTCGTGGCTAATCATGAATATATGGTTGGTGGATTCTCCAGTATTTATATGTCTCGTAACCGGGTTCGTTCCTGGAATGAACCATCATTTACCATTCAGGCGGGTGGTCGTCATGCACCAATCCATCCCCAGGCAAATAAAATGATTCATATCGGAAAGGATAAATGGATATTTGACCCTCAATCACCCAATCCTTACCAACGTTTATCAGTTCGAGAATGTGCGAGAATTCAAACCTTTGACGATGACTTTATTTTTTACTATGAACGATTAGCGGCTGGGTACAAAATGATTGGTAATGCTGTTCCAGTCAATTTAAGCTATGCTTTAGCCAAAAGTATATACCAAGATTTATTAGCCGCAGACTCCCCCAATAAACCAAACCAGATACAGGTTCACCCTATAACAACATCTTAGTTAAGCGTTATATTTTGATTCCACCATCTATTTTTTCTTTTCAATCATTAAAAAATAGACGGTTTTCCTATCGGCTTTATCAATATCATTTCTCCATCCTCCTCTGGGAGTTCCAACTACGTCGTCAAAAACCCAAGGTAAGTTATCTTGCTTTTTGGCAAGACTCATCGCTCTTCCATGTTCGCTCTTACTTGTTTGTCCTATCCATTGTCGCCTGATAGCTATGTGTAACCTTTCCTTGTAACGATTGAAATACTCATCAAAAGAATAAATTTTGATAGTATCTTGACTTATCTGAGTCGCTGGCGCTTCTAAAATTAATTCGGCTGGGTGTTGTGACATTCCTAAATTAGGACTCCCTAACATCATCAAAAATTTTAAAAGTGTTTTGAAATCATTTTCCGAGAAAAAATTCTGCCAAGGGCGATCTCTGCTTGAAAGGAGTCCTTGATGGAATCGGTGAATTTCTTGATCAAGCTGAGTTAAGATTGTCTGAGGAGCAGCTAATCCTAACCGTGAATAGACTTGAATCAGATTAGCTCTCTGTAAGCGATTAAATGAAAATGAACTCCCAGCTTGTTTGAGAGAAACCCCTTTACCATTCAGATAAACATCTGCTTTTTTCCTCGAATCTGTTGTTGATAGAGTCGATATATCACTTAGAGATTCTGCTAGACGATAACCCGGATGGTTTTTGTCAGGAATCCCTATTTGTCGAAGTAGACCAATGTGCTTGAGATTAATGCGCCCTATATTTAAGAAGAGAAACTCGCATATAGCTTTTTCATTTCCTGCCACACTAATGTCTCCATAAAACTTTTAGTAGCAATCTATCCATACTAACGGCTTACTCCTTCCGAAGGAAAAGGCTTAGGGTAATGTAAACTTGGCTGGTGTTGCTTACTGAGCATTTCGATAGTTCGCGATCGCCTGTAACATTTTCTCCCTACTCCCATAGTACGATTGGATGGTTTCAGCTATTTCCAGGGCGCGATCAGACTTCCCCGCAACCGCTAACTCGCGCACGATTGTATCCAAGGTACTGGCTTTTACAGAGAACTTTTCAATGGTTTTAGCAACGTGAATGGCTTGCTCAAATTCACCCATAGCCGCTAGCGCGATCGCTCGATAACTAGGCTGTTGCATCGTGTCAGCAATTTTCAAGGCTTGTTCATACTGTTTGGCTTCTATTAACTCGTATAGAATTGCGGCAAATGCCTTATCTTTAGTTGCGTCATTTCGTAGCGTTTCAGCCATATTTAGGGCTTGAGTATAGTTGCCATTTTTTGCAGAATTTAACGATTCATAAAGCAATTTTTCTTCTTCTCCCCAAATCACAGATGTTCCTGAATAATAAGAAGCTACTCTTTTTGTACCCACTCCACATTCTAATACCCCATTTTTTACAACTGGAGCAGCAGGAGGTGTTTTTCCAGAAGATTTCGACTCACATAAAATCCTTACAGTTGTTAAGTAATTGGACTCCAGGCTATCTAAATCTAAGAATACACCACTGACAAGGCTGTTAAGGTTCCTTTGCTTAGGAATGGCATAGTTCAAAGCATATAAGGGAGTAGCATGAGTTGAATAGGTATAATTTGAGCCTCCTCTGTTTACATCAAGAAAAAGAATAGAAGGTAAGAACTTATTTTTTCGCATAAAATTATCGCTTTGCTCCAAATCCATTGAATCAATAGTTCGTTTGGCTTGTGCTGTCTTAAGCGTCTTTATCGTAGGCAATATTAAGCCAAAAACAGCAAAAGCAGCAAGGCTAAACTGAAGTGTAATTAAACGCAAAAGACGTAAGAAACGAGGGTTATGTCTAGTGCTTTGACTGCTACTCTGTAGAGATTTAGCAATCATTTCTCGATGAACTGTATTAAGCTCTAGCAATGCTGATTTAGCTTTACGGGCTTGAGAAAAGCGTTTTTCTAGCGCTGGTTCAGTCATCATCTCAAGCCATTTCGCAAAAACCTGATTTAAATTAACTTGAATATTTGTCTGAAAGTCCAGTCGCATCTCAGACTGCGGTAAATTAGCAGGAGCAATACCCGTTAATAGATGAATTAACGTTGCTCCCAAGGCGTAAAGATCACTGGCGGGTACAGCACGTCCCCAGAGTTGTTCTGGTGGTGTATAGCCGCTAGTTCCGACGACAGTAAACGTGACACCTTCAGCTTTAGCTTTATCTTGCACCGCACCAAAATCAACCAGATAGATTTGATTGTTTTTTCCTAAAATTAGGTTACTCGGCTTAATGTCGCGATGGATAATAGGGGGACTCAGTTCATGCAAGTCGGTTAAGATAGTCAGAATCTCTTCAGCAAAGCAACGGACTTGATGTTCGGTAAAACGTTTACCTTGATCAAGCAACTGTTGCAAAGACTGACCAGAAATATATTCTTGTACTAAGGCAAACCAACGTAATCCAGTACCATCTTCCTCGTCCACTGAAAAATAGTCGAGATAGCGAGGAATCCGGGGATGATTGATATTTTTGAGTACCTGAGCTTCCCGTTCAAATAATTTGAGATGCTCCCACTGCATCTGGGGACTAAAGGGGAGTAATTTAACAATGACTAATTGTTGTTTAGATTCGGAGGCTAAATCAAGGGCTAGCCAAGTCTGACGACTCGGTCTTTCGCTAATTTTTTCTTGAAGTTGATAGCGTCTCGTCAACTGACACATTGTATTGAACATAATATATTTTTCACCTGTTTCATAAATCTTGATCTTATCAGGCTAATCTTTGAAACTTTCTACAATTTTTGAGGCTATATTGAATGCAATAAAAAGGAAAGGTAATAATGCCAACATTAGCAAGAATTGCCCATCTCCACAATCCTGAAAACAGAGTCCAAGACCCAACATATAAAAGGCAACTACCAAGGTAGTGATCAAACAAATAATCGAGATTATAATTAAAAAAATATCAACTATAATCTTTGTTGGTATTGAAATAGTCCATGAGCGTAAAGTATTTTTCCTGGATAAGCATTTGTTTTGTGTGCGATGAATGTGCCGAGTCTTATCAACATAGTGCCGATTACTATTTTTCAGGTTTGACAAGGCTTGAGACGCGCAATTAAATCGCCGCTCCAAATTTGGATCAGTGAGGGATTCCAGCCAATTCACAAAACTAGGACTTAAACTGACCCTATCGCGAAAATGAATGCGTAAATTTTGCTGAGGTAAATCAGCGGGTGCTGTCCCCGTTAATAAATGAATTAATGTAGCGCCCAACGCATATAAATCTGAGGCGGGAACTGCTTTACCCCAAAATTGTTCGAGGGGGGCATAACCTGCTGTACCGACAACGGTAAACGTGACTCCTTCAACCACAGTGGGGTCAGCGACAGCGCCAAAATCAACTAAATAGACAGATGCACCTTGAGCCGTATCGACATCCTCTTGAAAAATTAAATTACTGGGTTTAATATCGCGATGTAGTACAGGCGGATTCAACCCATGTAAATAGCTCAAAATCTCTAAAATTTGAATCGCAATGGAACGTACCTGAGCGAGTGTGAAATGCTTCCCCTGATTAAGTAATTGCTGAAGCGATTGACCGGGAATATAATCCTGTACTAAACAAAACCAACACAACCCTTGACCCATCTGTTCATCTAAAGAAAAATAATCCCGATGTTTTGGGATGCGGGGATGGTTCAGCGCTTTGAGAACCTGCGCTTCGCGTTCAAAGAGTTTAAACTCGTCCCACTCCATCTGAGGACTAAACGCCAGTAGCTTGACGATTACCTGTTGTGGTGGTGTTTGGGTGGTATCTTCAGCTAGCCAGGTTTGACGCCCCGCATTTTGGGAGAAGCATTTTTGCAGTTGGTAGCGATTCTGTAAGAGTTGTTTGGCTTGTAGCATGAGGGCGCTTCCGGAATGGGGTTACTCAGACCTATCTCTGAATCTAGGAAGCTTATGCAGTTTGTAGAGGCGTTTCATGAAACGTCTCGTCTCTACACCAATTTTTTGCTAGCCTTTTGGAAGCGCCGAAACCCTTGATATACCGTAGGGTGGGCATTGCCCACCAGCCAAAATTTCAGTACCATGCAGCTTATACAGCTTGTAAAGATATTTGTTAACAAGCCTCAAATCCTTACTGTTCCCTGTTCCCTGTTCCCTAATCTCAACCGCTAACTGTAATTGTGTCCGACTACTTATAACAAATGACCAATGACAATCCTCAAGCCAATCCCTGAGAGACAAAACCAGCCCAATAATAGGGATGAGAAAAAGGCTGCTTCTCCTGCGCCAACAACTGCAAACGCTGCTGCTGTACCTGAATTTTATCGATAAACTACCTCCCACGCGCCTTTTTTACCCCGTTGTCGCTGAATTAACGGCGCTGTATTCACGCCATCCTTTGCCATTTCTTCGCCAAACACCTCCACCAGCCGCCGAATTACATTTTGTACAGTTGTATTAATTGAGATTTGACAATTAACCCCCTGTAACGGTTCTGTTTGACTCATTTGTTTGGCTATTTCCCGATGAGACGGCTGAGACTCGCGACGCTGAAACCGCAGCGGAAAAAAATGCGTTCTCTGAGATGTTTATCGGTAAAATTTTGTGAAAACAACTGCTGGTTGATATCGTGCAGAAAGTTTTGATTGTCATTCATATTGTTAAGCCTCGGTTTTTGATATTTTCACCCTCATCCCCTAACCCCTTCTCTATTCCCCTACCGTTTTCTTTGAGCGCCTAACTTTTTAGGAGAAGTCTAGAAACCTGAGTCGGGGCGGGTTTAGTCACATCTAGATGCAACCCAAAAGATAGTAGTGAAACCCGCCCCTACACAATCTCTCACTCAAAACCAGGTTTCCTTGAACGAAGCAAAGGGTCAAAACTTACCTCCATTCGTTGTGTCACATACCGTGAAAAGTTAGCTGCTTGCTCCCTTTTTGCTCCCCTCTTGCTCCCCTCTCCCAAGCTTGGGAGAGGGGCTGGGGGTGAGGGCTGGCTTAAGCTGATGGTGAGGGGAATTGTGGCTTAACTTAACCTAGATAGCAAGCCTTGCGCCCCTACATTTAACGTAGCAAAACCGATTTAAATTGTCAGCAGAAATACCCTAAAATGTAAAATCTACTATTTCCGCCTATTTCCAATTATTCCTATCTATTTATATGTTTCAATCTATTTGTAGATGATTATCGTTAATTTACCACCACCCCAAGCAATCAAATAACTTTTTATTTCTATCGACTAGAGGAGACGCAATCCGATGAACGCCAACGCCGCAAATCCTGGCTCATGTTCTTAATTCTGTCTGGTATGGCGTTAGCGATATCCTTCAGCCAACCCTCACCCTCGGTTGATTGTCAGACCCCTGTCACCTTCCCGTCTCGCCAATCAACCCTATAGACAGATGCCAGGGAACCTCTTTACACTAATCCTTACCCGTAAGACCAATGACAAATGACAAAGGACAGCGATACAATCATTTATCTCGACTGTCGCTGACCTATTTAAGACGAATGTCACTGACTTTAGAGTTTGTAGTAAGCGCTAAAGCGCTTCTGGCACGCTTCGTGCCTACTACGAACCCAGCTTAAGTCAATAACATTCCATTTAAGACAAAGGACATCGCTTGCTTCTCGCGATAACGAATGACAAATGACAATTCTCGCCGTTAACGTTACTCCCACCTACTGACTCATCCCGTTTTTTGCTTATGCAACTGTACACATCCCGGCGTCGAACCAAGATTGTAGCCACGATTGGTCCTGCTACCAGTCATCCAGAGATACTCAGAGACCTGATTAAAGCAGGTGCGACAACGTTACGGCTCAACTTTTCCCATGGCACTCATGATGACCATCAGCGTAGCATTCGCCTGATTCGCCAAACGGCATTTGAACTGAATCAACCCGTAGGTATCCTGCAAGACTTACAAGGACCGAAAATCCGTTTAGGCAAATTTGAGAACGGTTCGATTACACTAGAACGAGGCGATCGCTTCACCTTAACCAGTGAACCCCTAATCGGCACTCAAGAGATCAGTTCCGTCACATACCAACCCCTCGCTGATGAAGTCCCCAACGGTGCGACGATTCTCTTGGATGATGGCAGAGTGGAGATGCGGGTAGAAGAGATTAATCGCGAGAAACGCGCCTTACACTGTCGGGTCGTTGTCGGTGGGACGCTCTCCAATAACAAAGGGGTCAACTTTCCAGGGGTCTACCTCTCCATTCGCGCCCTCACGGATAAAGACCGCCGGGATTTGATGTTTGGCTTAGACCAAGGGGTCGATTGGGTCGCCCTTAGCTTTGTTCGCAATCCTCAAGATGTGCTGGAGATCAAAGAACTGATTACCAGCGCCGGGAAAGATGTTCCGGTTATTGTCAAGATTGAAAAGCACGAAGCCATAGAACAAATGGATGCTATCCTCTCCCTCGCCGATGGGGTGATGGTGGCGAGGGGTGACTTAGGGGTAGAGTTACCGGCTGAGGATGTACCTATCTTACAAAAGCGGCTAATTACCACCGCCAATCGTCTGGGAATTCCCGTAATTACCGCCACCCAGATGCTGGATAGTATGGTCAACTCTCCACGCGCTACCCGTGCAGAGATTTCCGATGTAGCAAATGCCATTTTAGACGGGACTGACGCCGTAATGCTGTCCAATGAAACCGCCGTGGGGAACTATCCCGTCGAAGCGGTATCGACGATGGCAAAAATTGCTACCCGTATCGAACAAGAGGAAATTGTGCGGAATATGGAAGATACCCGCCGTTCAATTCCCAATGCGATATCCCAGGCGGTGGGTCAAATTGCCGAACAGTTACAAGCCTGTGCGATTATGACCTTAACCAAAACGGGTTCCACAGCAAGAAATGTCTCCAAGTTTCGCCCCTCGACTCCAATTCTGGCGGTGACTCCCCATGTGGATGTGGCGCGACAACTGCAATTGGTGTGGGGAATTCGCCCCCTATTGGTGCTGGATTTACCCTCAACGGGTCAGACATTCCAAGCCGCGATTAATGTCGCCCAGGAAAAACAGCTTGTCGCTGAGGGGGATTTGGTGGTGATGACGGCTGGGACATTGCAAGGGGTTCCAGGTTCGACGGATTTAATTAAAGTGGAAGTGGTCACGGCTGTCCTGGGTCAAGGGATTGGTATTGGTAAAGGTTCAGTGAGTGGTTTAGCGCGGGTGGCGTATAGTGCTGCAGAGGTGAGTAACTTTAGTCCAGGTGAAATCTTGGTGGTTCCGTCAACCAGTGCGGATTTTGTTGATACCATGCGGAAAGCCTCCGGAGTGGTGACGGAGGAAGATAGTTTAACCAGTCATGCGGCGGTGATTGGAATGCGCTTGGGGGTTCCGGTGATTGTCGGCGTGAAAAATGCGACTCAGCGGATTCGAGATGGGGCGATTATCACCCTGGATACCCAGCGCGGTTTAGTCTATTCTGGGGCGATGGCGGCGAGTCCAGCTAGCAGTGGGGCGGTCATGGTTTGATTGTAGGGGCGGGTTTAGGGACTTGCGTTTCGCGATTGATGATCACCTTTGTACAAAACCCGCCCTGACCAATTGAATCGGGTGCAAGTCTTTGCACCCCTAAGGTTTCCGGACGTAAGGTTAATCCATCGAATTAGTTGTAGGTTGGGTTGACGCAGGAAACCCAACACAATTCAAGGATAATTGCCTGACATATTGATTAAATAACACACCTTCGAGTTAACATCGGTGGGTTACGGCGGATAGTTTATTAAAGAGCTATCGCTGCTGTGAAAATACCGCCTAACCCACCCTACCTTTGTACATCTATTCCAGGCTATCGCTGGGTTTGATAAACTTGTACAGGTCGATCAATTCCTTTGAAGCGATACTCGTCCATTAGTTTCAAGCCTTGCTTGTGCGTCAGTAAAGCATAAGTATCTTCACTGACCACACATTCCCCAGGGGGACAAATGGCTTCTATTCGGGCCGCTAAATTAATGGTTGCACCTAATGCCGTATATTCAACCCGTTGAGAACTGCCCACATCTCCGACGACGGCTTTTCCACTATTCACAGAAATCCGCAATTGTAAGGGTTCCGGTAATACCCCATCAGCATTGAGTTTGTCTAGACGATTCAGCATTCCTTTCGCAGTCGCTAAGGCGCGGTCAGCATGATCTGGTTGAGATTCAGGAGCACCAAAAAATGCCATAATACAATCGCCAATATATTTGTCGAGGGTGCCATTAAAGGCAAAGACTTCTTGCAGCATCTCCTCAAATAAACTATTCAGCAATTGAGCAATTTCTACGGGACTTAACCGTTCGGAGAGCGCGGTAAAGCCGACAATATCGGCAAATAGAATACTAATTTCGCTTTCGGCGGCGGGTAAACGACCATCGGGTAATGTTTTATAGGCGATGAGTTGCTGAACGACGGCGGGGGAGTGATAACGTTCTAGCCGTTGGCGAATCATTTCTTCGCTGGTGAGTTTCTGGGTCAAGAGCCAGCGTTGTACACTGGATGCAACAAGATTGGCTAAGGTAGAAAAAAAGCTGAGGTCTTCTTCCCCTTCTTGAGTCCAATGGGTTGACGAGTGATGGGCATCGGCATATAATACGCCAACAACCTTCGTTTCATCCCAAAGGGGAACCGCGATCGCACTGCGAATTCCTTTGTACAGGATACTGACTTCTCCCTCAAAGCGTTGGTCAGCTTGGGCATCGGCGGTTTGAATCGCGACTTTTTCGGTGAAGACTTTTTGACAGATACTTCGACTAATCCAATGGCTGGACTCGGCTAAACTTTGCTGCTGATTGACGTTTCTGGATGCAGCATTGAGTAATTCCAGTTGCCTTGAACCCGTCACATCTACCAATAAAGCGATACGTTCGATGCTTTCGAGATAGCGAAATACCACATCCTTTACCCGTGAGAAAATGGCTTCGATGGATTCAGCCGCACTTAAACTTTTCGCTATCTCTACCAAATCTTTGAGGCGAGCAATAGTTGTTTCCTTGACGCTAAGATCATCCCCTTTATCTTTTGCTTGTATCCATTGCTGTTGCAATTCTTGGACACTGCGAAGGATAGTGGCTTCTGCGGGTATCGGTTCTACCTTGACTGTGGTTCGTCGAGATGGAGTCGCTAAAACAACCACAAGGCTGACATCCCCCAACCAAATCACATCCCCGTTTTTCACCAGTTGCGGCGAGGTAATCTGACGTTCGTTCAGTAGCGTCCCGTTTTTGCTGCCCATATCCTTAATCATCCAGTTGTCGGTTGCTGTTTTCAACAGGCGGGCATGATATCGGGATACCCCCTCGTAGGGTAAGGTTAGGTCGCACTCCGGTAAGCGACCAATTGTAAATACATCCTGATTGACTGTCACCGTTTTTTCGGTTTTTCCTTGGTGCAGGCGCAGTTTGAGTTCAGCCATACTAAGATACGTCCTGGAAGCGAATATGGGGCGCAAAACGTTTTTCGATAATCCTAATCCCGTAGATTAATCTTAGTGCATTGATTTAGGAACACCCGCCGTTCGGATTGAATGAGATAAAACCCCCACGATCCGGATCTCACAGCTTCTGCGGTGAAAAACTGATTCGGCTAAACGTTTACGCCCGGGCAGCGATCAATATTATAATGATAGGCACATTACTAGACCAACGTTAGACGGTAACGGTTGCTCCGGTGAATCGTTCGCGATCGCCAGTCAGTTCCTCATCTCACCCGAATCCGATTACTCACTCGCCTTGCACCTTATCCATATTAATCGGTGTCGGTGTGTTTACTCTAGGCGCGATCGCGATTTTGGGGATTAACCGATTATCAACATCGCCAACGACGCCACAAAACACCGTAGAACTCACCCAGAATCAACTTTTTTAGATCCCCCTCCCGTACCCCTTTCTAGATCCCCCTTCCGTCCCCCTTAAAAAGGGGGAGACCAGATGTTGCTTCGCTTTTTGTTCCATGGGGGAGACCAGATGTTGCTTCGCTTTTTTTGCACGGGGAAGCCAGCGGATGCTTCGCTTTTTTTTGCACGGAAGGGGGAAAATTCAAAGCCTCTCTCCTTGCAGGAGAGAGGTTTGGAGAGAGGTTTTCCAGATCCAGTGAAAAGTAAGACCAATTTACGCTCGTTATCTGGACGCCAGAAAACGGGGACTGTTTTGCAAAAAGATACTCAATTAACGATAACGGGAAACGAAGAAAACGGTTGGATCGAAATTAGTGAACCAGAGCCAGGTTGGATCTGGAAGCATCGAACCAAAAATACTTGCCCTGCCAATTAAGATGTTTTTAGGGTTAATTTACTTATTTTATTATTTATCTGGATAATTTGTTTGGGTAATAAACGCTCCATAATAACTGCTGAAGCGCCAGAATTGTATCAGAGGATAAACTATGAACTTATTAAGTTTTTCTAAAATATAATGTTGAATCGCTTCAAGTCTTAAAGAACTCGTAGCAGTCATGTCAATCGGTGTGAATACTTTCATGATTGAGTCTCCGAGATTTTCCGAAGAGAGCCGACAAGATTTTTGCATCCCTGGCAGGTTGTTGCTCTGGGCGTGCCAGACGGGAGGAATCAGGGATAGAGCGCATGATCAAAACCCCCTTTATTGTATTTTAGGTTAAATTCGTTACTTTTTTTCCTCAATCCATCGGCTAAGAGCCAGTCTCCATGATTCATCCAAGCAGATGCAGGCGGAAAGCTTATCCAATAAAGGTTTTCACGGACTTCAAGAAGCTGGGTGTTGAGTCATATCCAGTTCGTTGACACTCCCATCGCTTAAAGCGAGGGATTCTTGGGCTGAATTCTATTGGTCTTACAAGTTCATGTCTAGTCCGAAGTAAGGGTATCAATAGGTATTGTGGAAAATACCTAAATCTTTATCCTGGCTTTATGGGAATTTAAGAAAACCTGTTAGATAATGGTCTATAAGTCGAGGCGGATCTTGCATTGTGTTTAAATTTACGATTGTCATCACCACCTACAACCGTTTGTCTCTGCTGAAACGAGCCGTTGAATCAGCATTGGCACAAACGTTACCCTGTGAAGTGATTGTTGCTGACGATGGTTCCTCAGATGGTACAGAGGCATACATCCATAGTTTAGGCGATCGCGTGGTTTATCACCGCAATCCGGTTAACGTGGGACATTGCGCCACGATGAACGCCGCCGTTAAGCTAGCTCAAGGGGATTGGATTAAACCCATTGACGATGATGACTATCTTGCCTCTAATTGTATTGAGGAATTAACTAAGGCGATCGCCAGATATCCTCAAGCGGTTCTCTGTTCAACTCAGGCGATACAAGTCAACGAAAAGGGTCAAGAAGTAACCCGTACTCAACCAATTAACAATGCTCCGATCAACTATGTGCCTCAGTCTGAGATCCATTATCGGATGCTTTTAGAGCAACTCCCTTTTGGTACGCCTGTACAAGTTGCCTTTCGCAAAGATGCCTTTGTCAAATCCGGGGGATGGGATTCCAGCTTTGAAGTGAACTACGATGATATTGATTCATGGGTGAAAATTGCCCAATATGGAGATGCCATCTTAGTGAATCAGCATCTTGCCTACCGGACGTTATGGCATCAAGGGAATCATCTCAAGTTTTCCCTCCAACAGCGCCTGCAAAAGCATATCTCGATTAAAGAAAAAATTTATAAATTTGTCCATCCAAAGTATCGTGATTCTCTACCCTCGTTGCCAGATATTCAGGATTTTTTGACGTTGTACTGGAGTTTAGTGGGCTTCAAGCAAGGGAAATTTGATCAGGCGCTTCCCCTGTTATTTCCCGCTTTGTTTTCTCGGAAAGGTTGGCAACTTTTAACTCAAGTTATTTACGCTCGCAAATTTTATCAAATGTCCCAGGAAGATTGCCAAGAACCAAGACCCAAGCAGATGCCTTTATTCTCTGAAATATAGAGACGTTGTAGCCAACGTCTCTACACGATTAATTGCTCTTCTCTTTTGTCGAACAGTTAGCCTGGAATTTCTTGAATTTCTTGTCGATTAACCAACCGAGTCCCAAAAATCCCAATGCAGCGGACGAAACCGGTTCAGGAACCGACTGCGGTTCTGACTCCAGCGCTAAGAGTGCCTCATCAGCGAGTTGTTCATGGGCGACGGTGGTTGGGTGAATACCATCCCAGAACAAATACTCGTCTGGGTGATCACAGACTTCAAAAGCTTGTGTTCCATCTAATTTACCGTCATCTTTTAGGGATTCGATGCAAGAGTTGGTAACATTGGTGAAACCCTTGACTTCGGGATTGGCGATGGTTTTATTCAACATCGAAAAAGCATCAAACTCTACGATATTCATGTCATCCAATTGGCTCAAATCACCAAGACTTCTGTTTAATAGGGTGTTATGGATTTGAGATAATGTGGTAAGACTCATGGATATATCATCACCCATGCTAAGTGCGCGAGGGGTTTTACCCAAATCTGGCAAGTTCGGGACAAGGAAATTACGCGCTCCTAAATCATAGAGTGTTTGTACCGCTTCGGCTAAATTCCCGACTGTTTCCTCTGGTTCAGGTTCAGATACAAGCTGGTAATCGTTAGGACCCCCCCATACAATATAGAGTGCATCATCATCAGCTTGTTGACCTGCTACAGCTAGATCATCTTCAAACCACTCAACTTGAGTCAACATTCCCGGTATCAGTTCACCAAACTCACCCACCCCTTGAGTTCCTGTTTGAGCCGCACCGAAGGCAAAGTTCACGCTGTTGGTAGCCGTCGCACCATTAAAGAAAGGACTAACTTGAGGTTGACCGTTAATTAATGCGATAGGGGAAAGGATATCAGAACCGTGTGAAAATACGGATAATTCCGTAGAGGGGATCAGGTCTATTCCCAAATCCTGTGCCAAGTAATCGCTCCAGACTAGATGATTAGAAAAACGTCCGTCCTCATCGTAGGGGGGAACAGAAGGTTCAACTGGCGGTACTTCAACACCAGGAGGTATCGGTATACTATTAACGGCAGCGGTGGCATTGTAAATGTTACCGGGATCAGAGAGACTATCACCAAAGACGTACATTTTGCTAAATGTAGCCGCTAAAGCCTCTGCGGGCAACATGAAGGAAAAGACAGTAAATCCTAAAGCTACGATTGGTTTTTTCATGAGAGGTATTGACAGTTATTACTAATTTGGACAATGAGGGTGTGGCATAGACTCTCTGCAAAATCAGGGGATTGTCTGTAGCTCAATAGGTCTGTCTGCAGAGGATTGCGATAAATTTTTATGGAGTTATAACTAACCCAGCCTACCCACCATTAGGTCTTAGGTTGTTATAGTAGAGAGTGACATCAAAACAAGGTACAAGGGTGATGAACAATAAGAATCACCTAGTCTTACCGGAAATCATGTATCCGTGTTCCGTACAAGTCACAGACTATGAGCAACTTTCTCAAGTCAGCTTTTAATGTTACTCCTTAAAAGCTGACGAAACGGCGATCGTTTAACTAAATGCATAATTATTCACGAACAAACACCCTGCTTAAATTAAGTATACATTACATTATTCTACTTTGGGAGTAAATACAACACATAAAGTTAAGGTTTTATGAAGAAATACAAATAAAAAGTAAATATAATCGTAATTTCAGTTTTCGTCAACCCCTGATGTGATGACTTTTAAATATCCGGACATAGCCACTCAAGCAATCTCCAGAATTTTATCGGAAAAGCGTTCCCCCTATAATCGAAATGCGGCGCTGTTTGACGTACAAGAACCCATTACCGGTGCATCGCCAGAGGTGCGGCGGATTATAGAGAGAGTGTTACAAGCCGAAAAAGATAAACTTTATATGAAGACCCCCCGCCATATCAATGATGACATCTTGAGAATTGTCAAGGAAGAAGTGCAGTCAACAACCCACCACTGACCCTAGGGGTACAGTGGGGGCTTGAAAGAAAGCCCTAGTTGACCAGTCTAAGTACTTTTGTACTCCGTTTTTTGAGTCAAGACACCTACAAATACGACGCCAGTTTGTTGCTCTGTCATCTAACGTTAAACAACCATTTGGGAGGTAGTGCGTTAGGTCTAACAAGCTCAAAAAACATTGACTAGGCGAACATTACCCGCAAGGAGGCTCACTTTGAGCAAAGTTTTCGTTTTAGATACCAACAAGCAAACCCTCAATCCAATTCATCCGGGTAGAGCCAGGTTACTGTTGTCTCAAGGGAAAGCCGCCGTATTCCGGCAGTATCCCTTTACCATAATCTTAAAAAAGGAGGTAAGTAATCCAGTTGTTCAACCATTGCGAGTAAAGATTGACCCAGGGGCGAAAACCACTGGACTAGCAATAGTCAACGACAACACTGGCGAGGTAGTTTGGGTAGCCGAGTTACAGCACCGAGGGTTTCAACTTCGGGATGCTTTGACTTCACGTCGTCAACTACGACGGTCGCGACGCAACCGGAAAACCCGTTACCGTAAACCTCATTTTTTAAACCGCACCCGTCCGCCATCATGGTTGCCGCCATCTCTAAATAGTCGAGTGGCTAATATACTGACCTGGGTTAAGCGTTTGTCGGCACTGTGTCAAATCACTGCCATTTCTCAAGAATTGGTCAGGTTTGACACGCAAAAGATGCAACAAGCAGATATTAGCGGAGTTGGCTACCAGCAAGGCACCCTAGCAGGCTACGAGATACGAGAGTTTCTACTCGAAAAATGGCATAGGACTTGTGCTTACTGTAGCGCTCGCGGAACCAAGCTTGAGATTGAGCATATCAAGCTTAAACCCCTACTGATTGCTGCCAAGGGACATGGGACTCGCCAAGCGTGCCGTACCGATAAGTGGGGTTTTCCACAGCGTTATTGCTCCCGAAATAAAGTCCACAAAGGCTTTCAAACTGGAGATATTGTGAAAGCGATAGTTACCAAGGGCAAAAAAGTCGGGACTTATGTGGGGCGTGTAGCTACTCGTGCCTCTGGCAGCTTCAATATTTCAGCGAGGAACGGATTAGTTCAGGGCATTAATCACAAGTATTGTAAATTTATGCACAAAAAGGATGGGTATTCATACGCAAATTAAGTTGGATATTTTCGGGGTATTGAACCCCAGAAAATATCCCCCGTTTCCTCCCGCCACTGACCCTGACCTGGATACAGGTTCAGTGGGGGTCTCCACGGGGGAAGACAGATGAAGCTGAGGTCAATCCGGCTGTGCAATTTTCGCCAATTTTACGGGAAGACACCCGAAATAACTCTGGCAACTGGCGATCGCAATACGACGGTGATTCATGGTAACAATGGTGCTGGAAAGACGACGCTATTAAATGGCTTCACCTGGGTGCTGTATGAGAAATTCACGGCGGCGTTTGCGTCTCAAGAACAATTGGTGAACAAACGGGCAATTAGTGAAGCTGCCCTAAAGGAATCGGTAGAATGTTGGGTAGAAATTGGGTTTGAGCATCAGAATAAACGCTACCAGGCAAAGCGACTCTGCCGCGCTTACAAGACAGAAGCGGGCGTGGAACAGGGGAAAAGTGAATTATATCTACAAATTGCCGATGATGATGGTCGCTGGCTCTTACCCCAACAATTGCCAGAAGATATCATTGGGCGTATCTTACCTGCAAGCTTACATCAATACTTCTTCTTTGATGGGGAACGAATCGAGCAAATTGCCCGTTCTGATAAAAAAGCCGATATTGCTGAAGCGACAAAGACGTTGCTCGGGGTTGAGGTGTTAAATCGCTCAATTAAGCATCTCAAGGAAGCCAGAAAAACCTTAGAAGCTGAATTATCGTTAATCGGCGATTCGGAAACCAAAAAACTACTCAAAGAACAAAAGCAACTGGAACAAAAAAGTCACAATCTGGTCAATCGTCAAGTCGAAATCGAGCAGGAATTAGCCCACCACGATGAATTAAAGCAAACCTTGAGTAGTCGCTTGTTGGAACTCGGTGGCGCTCAAGAGTTGCAACAGCTACGGGATGAACTGGAAGCCCAACAAACATTACATCGAGACCAGCTTAAACAGGCAAAAGATAACCTTAAACGCGCCCTGTCTACACGTAGCTATACTGTATTATTATCCCCAGTGATCACAGCGTTTCAGTCCATTGTCGAAGACTTGCGATCGCGCGGCGAACTTCCGGTTGGGATTAAACAGCAATTTGTCCAGGATTTGCTGCACAGCCAGCGCTGTATCTGTGGTACGCAATTACAGGAAGGAACGCCAGCCTATCAACAGGTTGCCGCTTGGATGGAGAAAGCTGGATTAGCGGATGTGGAAGAAACGGCGATTCGCTTAGGGGTACAGGTTGGTGAAATTGAACGGCAAATCCCCGATTTTTGGGCAGATGTGGATCAGCAACAGATAATTCTAGCTCAAGAACGAGCGGAAATTTCTCGTATTGAAACCCAACTAGATGATATTAGAAAAAAGCTGCTCACGTTTCCAGATGAGGATATTAGCCAACTACAAAAGCGCCTAGATGAAATTGATGTCACCCTTCGCGATTTAACCTTAGAAAAGGGAGCAAATCAGCAGCAAATTGAACAGTTAGCCACTGATATCCAAGCCATCGTCAAGCAAATTTCTAAGCATCAAATGAATGAGGCAAAGCAAGCCTTGGCGCAACGGCGGATTGCGGCAACTCAGGACGCGATTGAACGATTGATTGAAGTTAGAACCCGACTAGATAATCAGTTTCGCACGTCTTTAGAAAAGCGAGTTCAGGAGATTTTTACTGGGATTTCGTTTACCCCTTATCTGCCTAAACTGAATCAGAACTATGAATTAACATTGGTGGAAAAAACCTCTGGAAAAGAAGAACTCGTGGCGGCGTCTACGGGAGAAAACCAAATTCTCAGCCTGTCATTTATTGGCGGAATTATTGATCGGGTGCGGGATTGGATTCAAGAACAGGCACTGATGGGACCTGATAGTAGTACCTTTCCTATTGTCATGGATTCACCTTTTGGCAGTTTGGATGAAATTTACCGCCGCCAAATTGCCCAAACCCTGCCCACTTTAGCCAATCAGTTAGTCGTGTTAGTCACCAAGACTCAATGGCGAGGAGAGGTGGCGCAAGAGATGGAACCCTATATTGGTCGAGAATACGTCCTGGTTTACAATTCACCGAAACCCGAGTGCGATCGCGATCGCATGGAACTTGGAGGCGTTGGCTATGATTTAGTCAAACCGAGTCCGAATGAGTTTGAATATACAGAAATTGTTGAAGTGGAGTATGTGTTTTAGGGTGGAAATGGTCTATGCTCTTTACCTGACTAGGGGTCTGACCCCTCATGGCGCTATTCAACTCTTGCGTCGCCAGTCCTGTCCCTGGCAATCCCCACGCTCCACGTTAGTAGCGTGGGGTTGTTGAAACAATCGCCCCCACACCATCAGCGATTAGTAATCGAAATCGCCCATACCAGCGCCAGCACCAGCACCTTCCTTAGGTTCAGGCTTGTCAACTACGATACATTCAGTAGTCAATACCATACCCGCGATTGAGGCGGCATTTTGTAGAGCGGAACGAGTCACCTTGGCGGGGTCAACGATACCAGCTTCAAACATATCAACGAATTCATTCGTCGCTGCGTTGTAGCCAACGTTGAAATCTTTCTCTTTCACCCGCTCAGCGATAACCGCACCATTTTGACCCGCATTCTCAGCAATCCGCTTCAGGGGTGCTGCGAGCGCACGGGAAACAATCATCGCCCCAATCAAACCTTCACCGCTCAGGTTTTCATTTGCCCACGATTCCAGGGTCGGGGTGAGGTGAGCCAGAGTCGTACCACCACCGGGAACAATCCCTTCTTCTACCGCCGCTTTAGTCGCGTTAATCGCGTCTTCTAAGCGCAGCTTGCGGTCTTTCATTTCGGTTTCGGTAGCCGCCCCGACTTTGACCACAGCAACGCCACCGGACAACTTCGCCAAACGTTCTTGCAGTTTCTCTTGGTCGTAGGAGGAATCGGATTCTTCAATCTGACGACGGATTTGTTCACAACGAGCTTTAACACCTGCTTCGTTGCCTTCCGCCACAATCGTGGTGTTGTCTTTGGTGATGGTAATGCGACGTGCCTTACCCAGCATCTCTAGCTTGGTGTTTTCCAGCTTCAGACCCGCGTCTTCGGTGATGAGTTGACCACCGGTCAATACGGCGATATCTTCCAGCATGGCTTTACGGCGATCGCCAAAACCCGGTGCTTTAACCGCCGCGACATTCAGCACACCGCGCAGGCGGTTGACCACCAGAGTCGCTAGGGCTTCTTTTTCAATGTCTTCAGCCAGAATCAGCAGAGGGCGACTGGAACGGGCAACTTGCTCGAGTACAGGTACTATGTCCTGAACCAGGGTGATTTTCTTGTCGGTGATCAGGATGAAGGGTTCTTCCAGAATCGCTTCCATCCGCTCCATGTCGGTAGCGAAGTAGGGCGAAATATAGCCCTTGTCAAAGCGCATCCCTTCGGTGATTTCTAATTCGGTGGTCATGGATTTCCCTTCTTCCAAGGAAATCACGCCTTCTTTGCCCACCTTATCCATAGCTTGGGCAATCATCTGACCGACTTCTTCGTCATTACCAGCAGAGATGGAACCAACTTGAGCAATGGCTTTAGAATCTTCAACAGGACGGGCATTTTCGGCAATCTTGTCCACCAAGAAAGCAATGGCTTTCTCAATCCCCCGCTTCAGGGCGATCGCATTCGCACCAGCCGCCACGTTCCGCAAGCCTTCTTTAACCATGGCATGAGCCAACACGGTAGCGGTTGTAGTACCGTCACCCGCTGCATCATTAGTCTTAGACGCAGCTTGACGAATCAGGGCGACACCCGTGTTTTCAACGTGGTCTTCTAATTCGATTTCTTTAGCAATGGTCACCCCGTCATTGACAATTTGAGGAGCGCCAAACTTTTTCTCCAGAACCACGTTGCGACCTTTTGGACCGAGGGTAACGGCAACGGATTCTGCCAGAATGTCCATACCCTTTTCCAGGGCGCGACGAGCATTTTCGTTGTAAATGATGCGCTTAGCCATAGATTTCAGTGATGTTGAGTCTTAGAGTTGAATTGTGGATTGTTACTAGTTGTTATGAGTTCATCATTCAGGAGAGTTGCCAGAGAACTGGCTTGTATACTCCTGAACGTTTAGCGATCACGACTAGGAAACGACAGCGAGGATGTCTTTTTCTGAAAGTAGAACATACTCTTCGTTGCCTAGCTTGATATCAGTACCGGCATACTTGGAGTAGAGAACCTTGTCACCAATTTTGACTTCCAGTTCCGAGCGAGAGCCATCATCGTTGCGCTTGCCAGGACCGGTGGCGACAATTTCCCCAACTTGAGGCTTCTCTTTGGCGTTGTCAGGTAACAAAATGCCACCTGCCGTTTTTTCTTCAGCGGCACTGACCTTGAGAAAAACGCGATCGCCTAATGGCTTGACTGTAGAAACACTCAGAGATACGGCTGCCATTGAATTCCCTCCTAATTAGCGTAGTTTAGTCTCACTTTGCACTTTCTGCTGTCGAGTGATTAGCACTCTCTGCTTCTGAGTGCTAATTTACTCAACTTAGGCATGAAACTGCAATCAATTTCCGGGTACGGGTTCCCGAACTAAAGGATGGGGGTTTGGGTGTGGGGTGTTGGGGAAGCAGGGGAAGCAGGGGAAGCAGGGGAAGCTGGGGAAGCTGGGGAAGCTGGGGAAGCTAGGGAAGCTGGGGGAGTAGAGACGTAGCATGCTACGTCTGTGCCATAGCATGTCTGGGACACTCAAGACGGTTAGTGAAGCGCTACTCTACAGGATAGTGGGAACGTTTAGTGGGTTAAAACGATGAAGATGAATAGAGCCTCAGACAAAACGCTGTTGGAAAAAAATGTGCATAGCCTGGGACTGAATCAAATTCAACGCCATGTTTTGCTATGCGCTGACCAGACTAAACCGAAGTGCTGCTCTAAACAAGCGAGTCTGGATTCCTGGGACTACTTAAAAACTCGTCTGAAACAGCTTAAGCTGGATCAACCCACTCAGGAGCGACCAAGCTGCATCTTCCGTACCAAAGCTAACTGTCTGCGCGTCTGTGCGAGTGGTCCAATTCTGGTGGTTTACCCGGATGGTGTTTGGTATCGTAACGCGACGCCAGAGGTGATCGAACGCATTATTCAAGAGCATCTCATTGGCAACAAGATTGTGGAAGACTATGCTTTTTTGGTTCATCCTCTCCCAGAAAGCGATCAATCTCCTATCTCCGACGCAGCAGGAGCTAAAAGAGCGAACCGTCAATCCCCACCGCAGATAACTCCTGAAAAAATTGCCCGTGTAGATCAACCGAAAAGCCCTTGGAGAAAGATTTTCCAGCGATTCTGGAAAGGCTAGTGCAGCATGGCGCAAACATAATCGAAACAGTGTATGAGTTCTTGCCTATTTAGCTTTCAGGTTAGCTTTCTTCACCGGAAGCCCCACGCCATACCTGTACTTCGACAGGCTCAGTAACAACTCAGGTTGGCGTTGGGATGGATAGGTGGGAAACCGTAGGAACGGAGGTTTCCAATTACATTCATGACATTATTTTTTATTAGGTTCCAACAAAACACCATACAGACAGTATACTGTTCATAGATTGATAAACAGGAGGGCAAGTAAGCAAATGAGAACTGCCTACCAGTACAAGCTACGCCCAACCAAACAGCAAGTTATTGAACTTGACAGATGGCTGGCTATGCTGTGCGCTCAGTATAACTATTTGTTGGCTGATAGATTCAACGGGTATGAGCAAAACCGCTCCCCAGTCAATGCTTGTCCCTTAATCTGTCATCTGCCTGAATTACAAGACAACCCAGATTACTACTCTCAGAAGAAAACCTTACCTCAACTCAAGAAAACTCATCCCTGGTATAAAGAGATTTACTCTCAAGTCCTACAAGATGTAGTCAAGCGAGTGAAGGTAACGTTTGAGAGATTTATCAAAGGCGATAGCAACGGCCAACGTAGCGGGAAGCCAAGGTTTAAAGCCCGTAACCGATATCGCACCTTGACTTACCCCCAAATGAAAGAGGGGTGCTTGCAGGGAAACCTCATCAACTTACCAATGTTGGGGAAAGTCAAGGTTATCCTACATCGCTCTATCCCTGATGGATTCAAAATAAAAACAGCATCTGTTACAAGGATTTTCACTTCAAAACAGCTAATTATCTACTATCAAAGTATGACTGTGTTGCTCATGAGAATTTAAACGTTAAAGGACTTACTCAAACTAGATTGGCTAAATCTGTGCTGGATGCTGGGTGGTCAAACTTTCTGTCGATACTGACAAACAAAGCCGAAAAAGCTGGTTTGTTGGTAATTCCAGTAAGCGCCCATAACACATCACAGGATTGCTCGAATTGTGGAGAGAAAGTACCGAAAAAGCTGTTTATGCGTTGGCACAACTGCCCCCATTGTGGATGCAGTCTTGACCGTGACCATAACGCAGCTATCAATATAAAAAATAGAGCGGAGGGGCATCCCGTTCTTAAAGCTCAACGCCTTCTACGCAATAGCCGGATTGGTTGAGAAGCCTACACTATACCTGTACTCAGGTTAGTGTAGGAGTATGTCACATAGACTAACATAGGACGAGATATATCTAGACTTGAAAATCCTTGCCGGAGAAAGCGCGATCGCATAGTCAGCCAATATAGGCTATAACATTGACAGCTAATCCTTGGACTCAGCAAGTACCCTTACACCCGATCTAGTTGGAGCCGCTCAATAACGTCCGGTTAGCAGGCGTGGAACCAGAACAACGAAATTTTTAACTATCCACCTAAACTTCCGAATGACCAGTATCAACGTATGAAAGACAACGGTGTCAGAACTAACAAGCGACTGCTGCTGATTGACGATGACCCTAATCTGATTTTGCTCGTTAAGGACTACCTCGAGTTTCGCGGGTATGACGTGATCACAGCGGAAAATGGTCGAGAGGCGTTGGACGTTCTCGCTCAAGACATTCCGGACATGATCATTTGTGATGTAATGATGCCAGAGATGGATGGCTATGCTCTAGTTGAGTATGTTCGGCAAGATCCGAGCATGAACTGGGTTCCTGTCCTATTTCTCTCTGCCAAAGGACAAAGCAATGATCGGGTGAAGGGACTCAACACCGGTGCCGATGTTTACATGGTCAAACCTTTTGAGCCAGAAGAATTGGTCGCTCAAGTTGAATCATCACTGAGACAGGCTAGCCGCTTAACGACTCGCCCTCAAACACCTGGAGGAGAGCCGCCATCTAACATTCAGGTTCCCGCCAATGTGGAATTGACACCAACGGAACTGAAGGTAGTACAGTTTGTCGCACGCGGGTTGGCAAATCGGGAAATTGCCCAGGAACTTAATGTGAGCCAGCGCACAATTGAAAGCCATGTGTCTAATATGCTGGGCAAAACCGGATTACATAACCGTACCGAATTAGCGCGTTGGGCGATTGAAAGTAGTCAGGCTTAGTTGTCATGGATCATTGGTCTTATGCCAAAAACTTCTATCCCTCAGTAAGGGCTCTCGCGAGTGAAGTTCGGGGTTTTCTCCTGAACGTTATTGGTGATTAACCCACTAATTGCAACCCAGCATGTTTGACAAAAGCATACCAATCTTGATTGAAACCTTTAAATTCAACGTCCTTTAGGGTAAATTTTATGTGAGAATCTTCAATTGGCAACGAGACCATATTATAGGCATCAGGTTTATTGGTTAATAGCACCAGTTCAGTACCTGCGGGAATCGGTTGCAGAGCATTTGGGCTGAGATACATCGATTGAACAGGGGCACGCTTAATTACAGTATCCACGTTAAATACAATTTTGAGTAATCCCCCTTCAGGTGGCAAAGTTTGTCGGTAAACCATCATTTTCACAACATCTTTTTCTATTTGCTTCGAGAGCATCTGTGCCACTGTTTCAGTTGGTCTCAAGGGTTCTTTGGTGATTTGAACATGATCAATAAACGCATACCAATTTAAACTTCTACCCTGAAATCCAATATCCTGGAAACTGATCCGAATATGTCGGGTTAAATCTGGGGGCGTGTAGGATTGTAGAACTAATAATGTGCTAGCTGGAATCGGCTGAAGTTTATAGCTTGGCAGTAAACTGGATTGAATAGGTTCTTGTTTAAGAATTGTATCTTGGGTAGACAACAGTCGGACTAAGCTAACCATAGTTTGATAGTTCCTTTAATTTTTATTGGTCATTTGTCATTTGTAGAATTATTCTTGCTCTTCACACTTGATCGGGGCGGGTTTAGTCGCATCTGGGTGAGACAAGAAAGTTTAATAGTGAAACCCGCCCCTACACACACGCCAGGTTTCTTTGAGCGAAGCGAAGGGTCAAAACTATTCTCTCCCTCCCTTTTTAGCTGAACGCCGGAAGCCTCACGCCATATTTGTACTCAAATTGGCGTGAGATGGATAGGCGGTCAATCGATGGGGTTCAACACCCCTGAGATTGACAACCTGCGTATCAACTCACGAATAACATCAGATTGGGTTCTTTCTGTTAATTGACAAAACTTGGTGAGGTGTTCATATTCTCTGTCCGATACCCGTGTTGTTACCTGTTTCATGGTTGTCAATATGCTTTTAATATGCTACCATTATAGCGTACAGGTTAATCAAATAAAGCTAATCGCTTCCTGTACATTGAACCTTGACAATCACCGAATATGGGCTTGGGTCCAGAAACCGACTACTCATAGTCGCATCTGTGGGCGGGTAAAATTCCAGCAGTACAAAGGCACGAACAGACTTTTGTATTGTTCCGGCGCGGAGGGGCATCCCGTGTCGTTAATAAAGCCAAGAGTCTCCTAAACAATAGTCGGATTGTCTTGGAAGCCTACACCATACCTGTACTCAGGTTGGTGTAGGAGTATGTCACGAAATACTGCCACGCTTACGGGCTTCTTTGTAGGATGTTCCCACATTTCGTAACCCAGCGCGAATCATTTGCTGTTCTAATAGGGTAAAAAAGCGGGCGCGATCGCCTCCCCGAACCACAGCCTGATTATGGGCTTCTGCTATAGCAATGGGATAGCCATAGCCTTTGTAAACCTGTGCCAGCATTAAACTTAGGGCTTGATTGAATAACATCGTATCTTGGGCTACCCATTCTGGAACCTCGACGCGGGCAATTTCTGTACCAACGTGAACATAGCAGAAGTAAATCCGGTGATGATCGTATAGATCTAAAATTCGTACCGAACTGCGAAACAAAGGACTACGTTGTCCGGGTTGTAGTAAACTCGACCAGAGCATCGTATCACGTAAGGGTTCAACAACCTGACAAGGCAATTTATCGGTAACAGAGGCGCAATGGCTGAGACAGTTTGGGGTGTCATAAGGACAGGCTTGTAACCGAAGAAAATGCAGGGCTTCGTTGCTGCGAGACGCGCTCAAATAGCCCATCAGTGGTACATTCACCGATCGCAACTGATCCCAAGCGGCTAAAATTGGCGGTAGGATGCGATCGCGGGCTTCTGTGGGTAAGGACTCCAGAAACCAGTAAATCAGAGATCCATCCACCATCGCCAGATTAGGAATATCGAAGTGAGAACCGGGGGGATTCACCCAGCGACACGCCATATCTGCCAATATCGCCACCTCAGACACAGTGCGACAATATCCCATCCATTCTTCAGTACGAATCCCCCATTGGCGAGATATGTATAAATCTTCGGGTCGGTAAAAGACTTCGGGTAGGTTATCCAAAAGCGGGTGTAAACTCTGCCCATAGTGCAGCATCACCCGACCGACATTAATTAAATAACAATAGGCGATTTCGTGATGGGAGGGAGAAATTTGAGATCCATCGGTAGCGAAAACCGTGTGGCTTTCCGGAGGGGAGTCCAGATCAAGGCGAGTATCCAGGGGTTCGACGGGAACAGCCGCCGTAAAAGTTATGCGATCGCGCCATTGCTGGTGGGATTGAATCAAGTCATCCTGTCGGGTATTAGTCTCCAGCAGCAGCTTTTGGGCTAATTCCCAGCGTTGGCGACTTGCCAGCGCCTCCCCTTTCAGATGCTGGCTAATTCCAGGGATTTGTTTCGCGAGTTTCGTGAGATCGAGCATTTAATTATAGTACCCGATGCAGGATATGTATAATCATCTTATCTTTATTTAATAATTTTAGTAATAATAATTAGAACTATTGCTTAAACACAGCCAACCTCCGACTTACTTAGGAATCGTTGTAACCATTTTTACAGTTTTAAACTTCCTTCAGGCATGAATTGTAAGATTAAATCACCAAATATTAAGTTATATCAAATAAGCTTGAATTTATCTTGGTAGCTGTCCTAGAGTCAAGTCAATCCAATTAGCATTCATGAGAGTGTTATGTAACCCAGATTGAAAAAGCTGGATAACTGACACTTAATTTGACTCAATGCTGTGTAGGTAATAAACTGAAAAGCTTTTACTCTGACTAAGCCTATTTCAAGAACAAGGAAATTGAATGCCATTAGCATAAAGTTTGTTAATCAATAATACTGACGAGGTACACTATGGATGTTGCAACCCTTTCCAAACTCGGTGTCAAACATGCTGAGAATGCTGTAGCCGAATCCCTACGGATTCAAACCGGATTAGATTGGACAAAGCCAGTCACGTTTTACGGGATTATTAATGAACGTTGTAATGTTAAATGTCGCCAGTGTGAATATTGGCGGCTCCCGAAATATAAGGATGAAATGACGGTTGAGGAGTGGAAACGCGCCCTCCTCAGCATAAAAAACTTTGTGGGTGAGTATTCCATCAACTTTAGTGGCGGTGAACCTTATATCAAAAAAGGATTTCTCGACATACTGGCGTTTGCCAATAGCAATGGTATTCACTGCGGTGTGACCACAAATGGCTCATGCATGACCCAAGAAAACGCTGCCAAAACTGTAGCCGCGCGTCCCTTTAATGTAAATATGTCGGTGGATGCTCCCAATGCGGAACTCCATGATTACCTACGTGGTTATCCCGGTTTATTTGCTAAACTTTCTAACGGCATTAAGTATCTACGCCAGGAACAGGAAAAACAAGGTATAAGCTTCCCGATTATTGTCAAACCGACATTAAATCGCCTTAATTTCCGCTTAATGCCTGAACTGGTAGAATGGGCGCAACAAATTGGCGCGACTGCTGTTAATTTCCAGCCCGTCAATCTTTGGACACCAGAAACCTATAATGAACTGTGGCTGAAAGCCGAAGACTATGACGCCTTTGCTCAGGTCATTGAGCGCCTAATTGAAATGAAGCAAAACGGTGCGCCTATTATGACGGGTGATGATGTTCTGCGGCTTTTCTTACCACATTTCCGTGAAGAAAAGGCTCCTGAATCCGTTCGTCCCTGTCGAGTTGGGCTTCGCAATTTCTGGATTGAAACGGATGGAAATGTGAAACTCTGTAATGACTATCCAGTCATTGGCAATATTAAACACCAGAGCGCGAAAGAAATCTGGTATGGGGAAAAAGCCAAAGAGGTTCGCCAGCAGACATTGGACTGCGGTAAACTTTGCTTGATTACCTGTGTGTCGCAAAAAACGCTTAAGGATAAGGTTTTAATGGGAATGAAGCTACTGAAGAATTGACCAAAAAGTAAGCGTATCCCTCGCCTGGAGAACAGAACTGGACTATGTTCTCAGGTCGAGGGGTTTCGATTTGTATTTTACATAACAGGTTCGATAGAGATGTCCTGTGATTGGAGTGGGAAGAACATCTTATTATAAATTTGTATAAAGCTTTTACGCAGGTTTCATCAAATACGCCCGTTGCATATCTCTGGCGTTAATGTAGATTCTTACTTGATTTAGATTAAATTTTTTGGAAAAATCATTGAGTTTATCTTTGATTAGTTTATTCTTACTCATAACACCAAAATTATAAAAAAGCCTGTCTAGAGTTAGTGAGCGACCAACATAGTCTAACTTCAGCATTGTAAAGCCAGTTTGAGTTGCCATTTTTTCTAGAGTCTGGCTAGTAAAAAAGTAAATATGTCCATTGCAACTTAGGCTTCTTTCTCTTTTGCCCAACAATTTGAACACTAACGTGTCGTATCTGGGCGTTTCTACAACAAAGATTCCACCTGGCTTCAAGAGGCGATAAACTTCTTTAAAAGTCATAGATGGATTAGGTAGATGCTCTATAACATGCATCATTAATACTACATCGACTGACTTATCGCTAATTTCTGCTTTCTCTAAGATGCTAGGAATAGCTTTTATGCCAAAATTAGATTCTGCATATTTACATGCACCTAAATTAGGTTCAACTCCCATTACATGCCATTCATCTTTTTTAAAAAAGTTTAATAAGTAACCAAAACTACTGCCTATTTCCAGTAGTTTGCCTTTTTGGGGATAATATTCATTCAGAAATTTTTTGGTTGATTCATAATCTTTAACCTGAAGTGATTCTTTTTCTAACTTTTGTCGATTTGGATTAGATAGAACCCAATCTGGATTCCACGTCTCGATCCCTACATGATCCGCATCTTTTGCCCTAGGGTTAGCATACATCAAATTACAACAGTTACACTGAACAATTTGACTGATTTGAGCTACACCAGGTTCAAATAAAATAGTGTAGTCATCGTTACTACAGAGATTGCATCTGATATATTGCATATTTAATCACCCCTTACTTAGCTCAACTTTATTATGTCCATGATACATGAAGTTGCACTAGATATAAATTCCTTAAGCTAAACTTTAGCTTCTCAAAAAGGGTGCAAGACATCAATTTCAGGAACCCATGATCTGAACTCTATTTAGACCAAGCTGAGAAATCCTGACTAAACTTGGACAGAGACAATAACTGAATTCTTGAATGATTGCGAACCTCGTCTCGGTGCGCGGCTGTATTATAGCCCCAATCCGCTAAATAGAGTCTCACCTGAGCCAAGTCTGATTGCTGTTCCACTGATAGTAAGGTATTTAACCGATCTTCTACAAACCAAAGACTTGCAGATTCATCTCTAAATTCTTGTATAAGTTGTCGTAGAGTTTGGTGTTTGGGACGTTTAATTTCTTTACCGATAATTCTATCCTCTGATAGTTCGATACCTTGTTGTTGTAATAACTGCTTGGCAAATCGCCCTTCTTTAGTGGTGACAATAAAAATCTGCGTTGGTGTTTCTAATATGCTCTGTAGGCGCTGAATCACTCCAGGATAAAAGCGGTGCAGTGCTAACCAACTCTCTAAATCACTCGTAATCCATTCGTCGCGAATTTGATCCAACTGTTGACCCAATTTCTGTGGCTGCAAGTTTTCGGAGTCAACACATTGATGTAAAACGGTTGACCAATCTTGTAAAATCTGGGATTCTGAAACGCCTAAAAGTAAGGCTCGTACTAAAACAGGCATTTCCCATCCGGTTTCAATCACAGGGCGCAAGCGGTAAAATTTGTCCGCTATGTTGGGTGGCGGTGTTGTGGTTTCTGGTTGCCAAATTTTGCAGTAGGTACGCCAAGCGGTTTGGAAATATTCCAGAAGTCCGTCACAGATAACGCCATCAAAGTCGAGGGCGAGAATAGTGGGTGCATCAGTTGACATAAAGTTATCTCAATATCGTTGTCAGGACATCCAGACCTCTAGCTCTTAGAAGAGTGGCAACCAAATTAGCAATATCCTCATCAGTGTAGAGTGACGCAAAGATTTTCATTCCGCTTTCAACGCTTGGCGAACTGCGGGATGAATCAAGTCATCAGGGACGTGGTTTTGCTCAATATACTCATTGATTTCAGCCTGGTTATCCAAATAAAAACTCAGGGCATCAAAAACTTGAGCCAGGGTAAGCTGAGGATACTGTGTCGGAATTTCTTCAGGAGGAGTCCCCAATCGCCATAAACCGACGATGACTCGTACTGATAGGCGAGTCCCGGTGATAATCGGTTCACCGCTTAAAATCTCTGGATTGCGAGTGACATATTTGGAAACGGCTGTAGTGGTCATCAATAAAAGCCCATAAGGGATAGCTCGTTTTTATTGTAGAGCAATATTGTTCTACCCAGACTCCACCGCTCTTTTTTTAAGCTGTCATGCATTTAAATTGGGTATTAGTAGCGAGCAAGATGCAAAGCCTTCGGCATGGCTTCGCTTAACGCACTACAAAGATTTCGTCATTATTGACATTAAGGTTTAAATGCCGAACGGCTTATTGGGTTCACCGACTAATCAAGAATGTTGGCACTCCCACAGGGCAAATTTTCACTACCATTGCTCTTAATTGGCAACAACTTTATTACGCTTGGGATCACCCAGTTGGGAACGGGAAAGAGCGGTTTTTGGATTGAGACTGGGTTGATTGCCCCAGTTTTGGGTAAGCTTGTCCAACAGTTGATCTTGCTGTTGGCGAAATTCCCAGATATTATTGCCCCCATTAATAATCGCAAACCAAACCCGATCGCGCTCTTGTGTGGGCATTACCCCCGCTAAAGCACTCACCTGGCGTAGGGTTCCGGTTTTCATCGCGGTTCCCTCTGGCAGATTGCGAGCATAAATTGTCCCGTTTTTATCCCTCCCGGCTAGGGGGAATACATCAATGACACCTAAGTTATGGGGTGTTAATAATTTTTCCAGGGCGATTAGCATCGCAGTAGCCGCACGGGGAGAGATTTGGTTTTCTGTTCCTAATCCTGATCCATTAATCAGTTGAATTTCCTCTGGAGGGACATTGGCTAACTTGGCGGCTTCTTTGGCAACCACATCAGCCCCACCAACAGCATCAGCTAAAATCTGAGCCATGCCATTGTTACTATAGATGTTCATTTCTCTGAGGATTTCCACCAAGGGTAGGGATTGGTGACGTAATAGTATCCTCATGTCGTCAGGGGGAGTTTTCACTGTTTTGATTTGACCGCTAATCACCAGTTCAGGTTTGGGGGTTCCGGGCGACATTCTGCCATGGTGACGTATAACGGAACGAGACCAGGTTTTGCCATTTAATCCTGTCTTTAGCTGCTCCCCCGATCGCGTCGGATCTTCTTCGTAGTTCATATTGAAGTTGCCCGCAATGACTAAATTGCCATTGACGCGGCGAATCCCAAGCTGATTGAGGCTGTTTCCCAGTGCGATCGCTTCTTCCCAGACAAACAGCGGATCACCACCGCCTTTAATCACTAAATCTCCCTCTAATACACCGTCCCGGATATCACCTGTCGCCCCTACTTGGGTTTCAAATTCATGATCAGGTTTCCATTGACTTAACGTCACTAATGTGGTAGCAATTTTGGTCAACGAAGCAGCAGGGCGAGGAATTTTACCCTGATGTTCTGCTAGAACATTCAGCCCTGATTGTATCCAGATTCCTTGATTGTCTGCGAGTGAACCCTTGTTTCTTAGGTCTTGGAGATATTGATTAATCGTGGCTTCGGCGCTCGGGTCAGGCTTGGGTAGAGTAAATAAGGATGTTTCTTGCCATGGCAAGGGTTGGATAGTCTCAACCTTATCTAAATCCAACGTGGCAGCCTGCATTCCCACAATCTTGACCAATAACGCGGCTATCGATGAAGCAATCAATCCAGCACCAATTCGTTGTAACATTACCGTTTCTCCTCCACGGTGCTTTATTGTACGAAGTGAATGGCACCGATGAAAAGGTTTCTTCAAGGGTTTTTCTGGGAGATCAGCACTCTTGAGAGGGGGTATGGGGTGTAGGGTGTAGAGTGTAGTGTAGGGTTTAGGATGCCGGGTGTCGGGTGTCGGGTTTGTTGCCAAATAAGCTAAAACAGGATTACTCAATCAACGTTCTCCAGGTGAGGGTCAGTTTGGTAGAGGTTTTCCGTAACGGCTTCTGTTAAAATCTTTAAGGTTTCTATCTCTTTGAGCAATGGCATCTCGCGAACGGATCGCAATCGACGCGATGGGAGGGGATCACGCTCCCTCAGAAATTGTGGCTGGAGCTATCCGAGCCCAAGAAGAGTTGGGCGTAGAGGTTATATTGGTTGGCGATACTCAGGCTATTGAAGCGTCCCTGAAAGAACACAAAAGTCCCTGCCAGCTAGAAATAGCCCCGGCGGAAGACGTAATTGCCATGGAAGAGGAACCCTTGGTGGCGATAAAACGCAAACCCAAGGCGTCAATCAACGTGGCGATGGATTTAGTCAAAACCAAGCAGGCACAAGCCGTAGTGTCGGCGGGTCATTCTGGCGCAGCTATGGCAGCAGCATTACTGCGTTTGGGACGGCTCAAGGGCATTGATCGCCCAGCGATTGGCGCTATGTTCCCCACCCTGATTGCTGGAAAGCCGGTGATTATTCTAGATGTGGGGGCAAATGTAGATTGTCGTCCCAAATATCTGGAGCAATTTGCGGTGATGGGGACGGTATATAGCCAGTATGTGCTGGGAATACCAGAACCCAAAGTCGGATTGCTCAATATCGGGGAAGAAGACTGTAAGGGGAATGATTTAGCGATTCGGACTCATCAACTGCTACAGGACAATCCCAGAGTCGCCTTTCTGGGTAATGCTGAAGGGAGAGATGTACTCTCAGGTCAGTTTGATGTGATTGTCTGTGATGGCTTTGTCGGCAACATCTTACTCAAGTTTGCCGAAGCGGTGGGAGAAATCGTCTTACAAATTCTGCGGGAGGAATTGCCCCAAGGCTTACATGGTCAACTGGGAACGGCGATTCTCAAGCCGAATCTGAAGCGGATTAAGCAGCGTATCGATCATGCTGAACATGGCGGTGGGTTGCTCTTGGGAGTGGATGGAGTCTGTATTATTAGCCATGGGAGTTCTCAAGCACCGTCTATTTTTAATGCGATTCGCTTGGCAAAAGAAGCGATTGATAATCAGGTGCTGGAGCGTATTCAGTCTACTGAAATCAAAAGGGCGAAACAATTAGATGGGATCAATCAGCCATCCGAGGTAAAGCCTTCGGAGGATACAACAGGTTAGCGTGGTGCGATCGCGACTAGAATGCCAGCAGAGGTGATAGCGGGGTGGAGAGTGGATTGGCGGTTTCTTTGATGGAGAATCATTTTGAATCAACTAGGCACAGGAATTGCGATTACCGGGAGTGGTTCGGCGACACCCGATGGTGTTTTGGATAACCATCAACTCAGCCAGATAGTTGAGACATCGGATGAGTGGATTACTACCCGCACAGGAATTCGTCAACGGTGTCTAGCGGATGCTCAAGCCAGTTTGAGTGGGTTAGCGGCTGAAGCGGCAAAACGGGCGATGGCAATGGCGGGAGTTGAACCTGAAGCGTTACAGCTAATTATTCTGGCAACGTCTACACCGGATGATCTATTTGGTACAGCGAGTCAAATTCAGGCGTTACTCGGCGCATCTAATGCCGTGGCGTTTGACCTCACGGCGGCTTGTTCGGGTTTTGTGTTTGGTTTAGTAACGGCTGCCCAATTTATCCGGACGGGAGTTTATCAGAATATTCTATTAATTGGCGCGGATATGTTGTCGCGCTGGCTGGATTGGTCCGATCGCGGTACCTGTGTTTTATTTGGGGATGGTGCAGGGGCGGTGATGTTACAGGCAGATTCACGCGATCGCTTGTTGGGATTTCAAATTCGCAGTGATGGCACTCAGAATAAATGCTTACAGTTGGCTTATAAACCACAAACCCAGCAACTTGTCAAGGATATCGAAGTCGGTCAAGGAAATTTTGCCGCCATTACCATGAACGGTAAAGAAGTCTATCGATTTGCCGTGCAGAAGGTGCCAGAAGTGATTGAGAAGGCACTATTTCAGGCAAATTTGACTGCAGAGGATGTAGACTGGCTGCTCTTGCACCAAGCCAATCAACGGATTCTGGATGCAGTGGCTCGACGGTTGAAGATTCCCAGCCATAAGGTGTTGAGTAATTTGAGTCAGTATGGGAATACATCGGCGGCGTCGATTCCCTTAATTTTAGATGAAGCGGTGCGATCGGGAAAAATTCAGCCCGGTGATATTATTGCTAGTTCCGGTTTTGGTGCGGGATTAACCTGGGGGGCGGCTATTTTTGAATGGGGGCGATGAGGGGTTATGAATATTTGGAATCGCAACCAACGTCTTCAGCAGATTCAACAACTCAACCCCATTACTGACCATAGTTTAATTGGTCGCCTTGTCGCTGGCTACGAATTTCCGTGGGATATCACCCGTGCGTTGGAATTAGCTGTCAACAACTCACCGCTAAGTTCTATCGAACTATAGCGGGAGCTTGTAAAAACAGGCTCTAGTTGACCAGACTAAGTTCTACGAGAACTACGTTATTTAGCTCATGACACCCTAAGATGCGTGCCAGTTTTAGGCTCTGTCGTACAGTTTTAAACAGGTGTAGAGAGTTAAGCCAGTGAGCTGTACCTAACAAGGCTAGATAACATTGTCGAGGCTAACTTTACCAGTAATGAGAGGTGCAGTAATGCGCGTTTTCGTTCTAGACAAAAACTTACAGCCTCTTGACCCTTGCCATCCAGCACGGGCAAGAGAATTACTGAACAAAGGGAGGGCTAAAGCATTCAAGCGCTATCCATTTACTATTGTCCTGCAAGACAGAACCGTTGAAGAGTCAGTCACGCACCCACATCGGGTCAAAATAGACCCTGGCAGCAAAACAACCGGGATTGCTGTTGTCCAGGAAGAAACAGGGCGAGTAACAAGCGCCATTGAAATCTCACACCGAGGGCAACAAATTAAAGATTCCCTCTTAGCTCGCAGGTCATTAAGAAGGGGACGCCGTAACCGTAAAACCCGTTACCGCCAGCCTCGTTTCTTAAACAGAACCCGTAAAACCGGATGGCTACCACCATCGCTGGAGAGTCGGATTGCCAACATTGAAACTTGGGTACGACGGATTAAAAAACTCTGTCCGATTTCAGCCATCTCTCAAGAGCTAGTCAGGTTTGACTTGCAGCAAATGCAAAACCCTGAAATTAGCGGAGTTGAGTACCAAAGAGGTGAACTGTTTGGTTTTGAGGTCAAAGAGTATTTACTTGCCAAATGGAACAGAAAATGCGCTTACTGCGAGGTTGAAAACGTTCCGTTCGAGATTGAACACATTCTGGCAAAAGTAAGGTGGTTCAAACCGAGTTAGTAATCTTTGCCTTAGTTGTCATTCTTGTAACCAAGTTAAAGGGAACAGACCTGTTGAAGAATTCCTAAAAAAGAAGCCAGGAGTCCTTAAACGGGTATTAGCTCAAGCCAAAGCACCTCTTAAAGATGCCGCAGCCGTCAATGCTACCCGATGGGAACTGTATCGAAGGCTTCAGTCAACTGGTTTACCTGTAGAGGTAGGTTCTGGAGGTCGCACTAAGTTCAACCGTAAAACCAGAGGGATTGAAAAAGCTCACGCTTTCGATGCAGCCTGTGTCGGAGCATCTACTCCTGAACGATTATTAATTCGAGGAATCAAACCTCTAAAAATTGCCGCAAAAGGACGCGGAACCAGACAACGTTGTCGCCCTGATAAGTACGGATTTCCTAAAGCTCATGCTCCTAAAGCCAAGTATTTCCAGGGTTTCCAAACTGGCGACATTGTTAAAGCTGATGTTCAAAAAGGTAAGTTCGCAGGTCAATATATTGGTCGAATTGCGATTCGATTTAGACCTAGTTTTGTCTTGCAGTTACCAACACAAAAGTTTGATGTACATCCCAAATACTTGAGAACCATTCATAAAGCAGACGGCTATGAATACCAATCCTAAAAATAATGATTCGCTATCGCTCAATTTCAATGTTGGCGGCAATTCCCCTCCCGCTAACCTTCGGTATAACGGGAGTCCCCTTGCCGCATTTAAGATGGTGAAAACGTTCTGTGTTCCCAGTATTTCTCGACTGCTGACTCGCACCGGAGAATTTCATCACCACACCCAAAAGCGCTACGATGATACAGGTTTACTGATTGCCGAGATTCTCCAATGGGGTTACGAAAGTGAACGGGGTGCAGAAGCGATAGCTGGTTTCCGGCTTTGAGTCATCCTCTGCTGAAACCTGCTATTTATAGCTTGTTCGATGAGCGAACGCTGGCGGCGTTTGGTTTTACCAAGCCTTCGACTCTTATAGTAAGCGGTGTAGAAAATAGTCTCAAGTTGCGGGGATACTTGCAGCGTTGGCTTGTGCCGAGAAGAAGGTCAGATTTCTTTACAGAGAGTCAGTTGAAAAGTTATCCTCGTGGTTATCAGTTAAGGGATATTGGTCCGAGTTGGATGCTGGATAAACTTGAGTGAAATTGTAGGGAATCTAGGCTGGCGATAAAAGATTATTGACTTATTCTTATACCATTTCTCTTATAGTTTAGTCCGCGTAGGCGGACTTAGTTTGTGTAGCTGCGATTTTAATCGCCATAGCAAAAAGGAGGTTACTCTGTGAATGAACAACGAATTCTCCTCTGGTATCGCAATGACTTACGCCTTCATGATCACGAACCCCTACACCAGGCGCTACAGACAAAGGCGCAGGTGATTCCCTGCTACTGCTTTGACGATCGCCTTTTTCATACTACATCCTTTGGATTCCCTAAAACTGGAGCATTCCGCGCTAAATTCCTACTGGAAAGTGTAGCCGATTTGCGAGAGAATGTGCGATCGCGTGGAAGCAATTTGCTAGTGCGTCGGGGTTTACCGGAGAACGTCATTCCCACATTGGCAAAAGAACTTGATATCACGACGGTTTACTTTCACCAGGAAGTTACCTCTGAAGAAGTGGCGGTAGAATCTGCACTCAAAAACGCCTTATCTGAAATTGGTATAACCGTACAAACCTTCTGGGGAAGTACCCTCTACCATCCCGACGATTTACCCTTCAATCTCTTAAAAATTCCCGAACTTTTTACCAACTTCCGTAAGCAAGTCGAGAAAAAATCCACAATTTATCCCCCCTTTCCCACTCCAAAACGTTTACCATCTCTCCCCTCTGTAGAAGTTGGTGAATTGCCGCAACTCGCCGATTTTGGACTAGAATCCCCTATATTTGACGAACGAGCAGTATTACCATTCCAAGGGGGAGAAACCGCCGGATTAGCCAGACTCAATGACTATTTCTGGAAAAAAGACTGTCTTAAAGTTTACAAACAAACCCGCAATGGGATGTTAGGGTCAGATTACTCCTCTAAATTTTCGCCCTGGCTCGCATTGGGATGTTTATCGCCACGTTTTATTTATGAACAGGTGCAGCAATACGAACAGGAACAAATCAAAAATGATTCAACCTACTGGTTAGTGTTTGAATTAATTTGGCGAGACTTTTTCCGGTTTATTTGTGCCAAACATGGAAACCGAATTTTTCGCCCATCGGGGTTACAAGGTATCCCGATTCCCTGGAAAGAAGACTGGGATCGCTTTACCCTTTGGCAGCAAGGAAAGACAGGCTTTCCCTTAATTGACGCCAATATGCGGGAACTTGCCGCCACTGGATTTATGTCCAATCGGGGACGACAAAATGTTGCCAGTTTTCTCACCAAAAACCTCGGAATCAACTGGCAAATCGGCGCGGAGTGGTTTGAATCCCTACTCATTGACTACGATGTTTGTAGCAATTGGGGCAACTGGAATTATACAGCCGGAGTCGGGAATGATGCCCGTGGATTTCGCTATTTCAATATTCAAAAACAGTCGAAAGATTATGACCCTCAAGGTTACTATGTCAAACATTGGCTACCCGAACTCAATTCCTTACCCGCCGCTAAAGTACACCAACCTTGGACATTAACCTCAGCCGAGCAAAAACAGTTTGGGGTGAGACTTGGCGTCGATTATCCTAATCCGGTTGTAGACTTAATGGAGTCGGTGAAAGCAAACGAGAAAGTTTACAACGCCGCCTTGAACCATCGATAACATTGGCGATTGGGAGACTGCTTATCAACGTTTTAGCTCGGGTTTCGTTCCTCAACTCAACTTATCGGATTAGCTGGGATAAGTACCTAGATATAAAATCTGTATGCTGTACTAAGAAATGTTAACAAGCCTCAAATCTTTACTGTTGCCTGTTGCCTACCCCACCGCAAGACTTATTCAGCAGCCTTTAATTTCAAACGCGGATTTGGGATCAAAATCGGCGCAAGTCAGGGCGGGTTTAGTTAGGTTAGTGGTTTGAACCGAAGCGTTATCGGTAAAACCCGCCCCTACACAATCAAAACGATATGCCGTGAAAAGTCAGAGACCCCACGACTGTCTTTATAATTCGCTAGCCTAGAAGAAGGTCAAGTCGATGTGAATCAGAGGATTAAGTATCCTGAGTGCAAATTCTTCTAGGATATATCAGGAGTGACGTAGCGGAAAACTAGATGGCTAATATCAAATTTGTCAAGGAAGACCAGGAAATCATTGCAGCAGATGGGGCAAACTTACGGGAGAAAGCCCTGCAAAACAAGATTGACCTGTATACCTTCAAAGGGAAGTTGATGAACTGTGGAGGCTATGGTCAATGTGGCACCTGCATTGTCGAGGTTGTCGAAGGGATGGAAAATCTCTCACCTCGAACTGAGGTAGAACAGCGTAAACTGAAGAAAAAACCGGAGAGTTATCGATTAGCCTGCCAAGCCTTGGTCAATGGACCAGTCAGCGTGAAAACTAAGCCCTGAAGGTGCGGGGAGCATGGAAAACAGGGTAAGCAATACAGAGACGTGCCATGGCGCATCTGAGAGCAGGGGAAGTAATGTTGCTGATCAATATTTGCAGTCAACCTGCACTATTGGCAGAAGCCAATGATATTCTAAGAAGAGCGGTTCAAAACCAATTGTAGAGGCACTAGTTCAATGCAAGTTAATGAGTTAGGGTTCGTTGCCAGTCTTCTGTTTGTGCTGGTTCCCACAGTTTTTTTGTTGATTCTGTATATCCAGACAGCTAGCCGAGAAAGCAATAAAAATTCTTAGCCTTGGCTGTCTACCCTCCGCCCATGAGATCCCCGACTTCTTCAAGACGTCGGGGATCTGGCATCTGTTCCCCTACAGGAACAAAAGTGGTTAATCCGGTGTACGGGTTAATAACACGGGACAATTCGCATACACCCGCACATAGTCAGACAGGGAAGTCCCCAGCAATCGGTCTAAATCAGGGAGAGACTTAGCAATGGTGGGACGGCGTTCCGGAGAACCCAAAACCAATAAGTCCACATTCATTTCATCTGCCAAGCGACAAATCTCTCGTCCCGCCTGACCCTTACTATTTATACATTTATAGGCAACGCCTTGTTTTTTCGCTTCCGCCGCCGCCGATGCCAAAACGGGATCGGTTTCAGGCGTGGTTATCAGTTCACCCGATGGTGTTTTTTGGTCAGGGTTGACGTGAACCAAATACAGTTGACCGCCTTTGACGTCCCGAATCAGAGACAGTGCCAAATCCAAGCTTTGCTTGGCACTCTCGGATTTATTCATTGACACCATGACTCGGTTGATCCGTTTGACGTAGATCTCGTCTTTCACCAATAACATGGGACGAGAGGACAATTGGAAAACATATTGGCTAACCGAGTTTTCCAAGATGGATTCCAACCGTTTGAGTCCTCTGGAACCCATAATGATCAGGTCAGATTGCTCTTCCTGAGCTACTTGCAGCACTACGTCTTTGGGATCTCCCTGTTTGAGTCGGGGTGTGATTTTGTTGGGATCGATTTTGAGAGACTTAACGGCATCTGCCAAAATCTTGCCGCCCTCTTCTAGTTTGGCTGACATGGCGTCAGCACTAACTTGGGGGGTGACTACATGGAGAACCGTAACCGATACTTGTTGCATGATCGGGATTTCGGTCAACATATTAAACATTTCTTCACATAATCCCCGACCGGCAACAGCAAGCAAAATTTTTTCAATCATGGTTTCAATGGTTTCAATCGTTGTGAGTGGTTAAGATGAGACTTTCGCCATTGCAGGAGAGTCGGAGCCATATTGGGGTAAATTCCACAAGCCCCGGAAGTAGTAGTTGTTTCCCTGACAATGCATCAGTCCTGAACGTTATCGTATTTGTGCCTTCTAAAACTAAGGATACTGGGTATCGGGGTTTCAAAATTTGACAATTTGTCAACGACTGGGGGGAAGCGGGGGAAGCGGGGGGAGCGGGGGAAGCGGGGGAAGCGGGGGAAGTAGAGACGCGCCATGGCGCGTCTGGGAAGCAGGGGGATCTGGGGAAGAAAACTTTTTCGGTCAACGTTAACATTCGTTAGTGTAGAACAGTTATGTATCCATAAAGAAGAAATCTCCATGAACCTTTCAAGACTCTGGCAGGTAATTATTACAGTAGTATTAGTGCTGGGACTCTATATGCCCCCCGTGACGGCGGCTGAAACCCTTTCCCCTAGAACTGATACGTTTAATGCTTTGGTGCAGGAATGTCTGGAACTCCAAGGAGAGACTTCTCTGAGTGCTTGTGATCAAGCCATTGAAATGCATCCAGATGACGTGATTCCTTGGTATGGGCGTTCTCGCGTGTTATCGGCTTTAGGACAACAAGAAGAAGCCAATCAGTCTTATGCGCGGGTGCGGGTGATTCAAGCGTACTACAATGCGATCGCGCAACTGCTTGCCCAACGAGAACAGATTGAGTCGTTGATGCAAAATGAGGAGCAATTCTCTCAACTCGAAGCCGCGATTCAGAGTGAGGATATGGAACAAGAGCAGTTGGAACAACTGCAACAGCTTAAACAACAGATTCTCACACTCCGGGAAAATCCTAGCCTCCTTGATGAAGAAATAGCGGATGCGATGCTTCAGGTACGCGATCGCTTGGCTGATATTATTGGACAAATTTCCGCCACAGCTTCATAACTGGGCGCAAACCGGGCGAAATTTCTGGGCGCAAGCCTTGCGCCCCTACGAGGCTAATCCATCATATTTCCTGTTGCTGTTCCCTTGAATGAATTCTTAAGACCGAATACAAAAAACGTTGTGATATCGTTCCAAATGCCATTATCTGTGACTAACGCTTCGATTTCTGCAACTTGTTGCTTGAACTCGTCAAGATCAACCGGATAATTCATCACTATATTCTACTTTAGATAGATGAGATTACTTCAAGTTTATAGAAAATTAGGGGGTATATAGAAGTATTAAAGGATAAAGTAGATCTAATGAACTATCCGAAAAAAACGTGGCAACTCCTAGGATTCACAACCATCTATTCATTGGCACTGACCATTTTTCCAAAAGTTGCTAGTGCGAATCAACCGCCATCTGTACAGGGTTCTGATGACTATCAGATTGCTCAAATGAACGATTGCCGAGAGGTTGATGTTAATACCATGCTGAATATCCGACAACAGCCGAATGGACGGGTTGTTGGAACTTTGGAAGATGCACAAACTGTTAATATTATCGGGGAACCGGAGGATGGATGGGTAGAGATTGACGCCCCGATGGATGGCTATGTTGCGGCAAGATATCTAGATTATTGTACGGGTGCGGTTCCCCCATCTCAAACCATGCCGACTACCCCAGCAAGTGAGGGAGTTTCCACTGTACCGGGTAGCAACTGCCGTCAGGTGGTTTCGCCGAATACATCAGTGCGATCGCAACCGAATGGCGAAATGATTGGTACCCTAGAAAAAAATCGGACGGTTTATATCGCCAACGAGGGAAACAATGGTTGGGTGCCGATTGAAAGACCAATAGACGGCTATGTTAGTTCGGCAAATCTGGGCTACTGTTATCAGTAAACCGTTTTCAGCCACATAACACATTTTGCACCGTGAGTCAACCCTCTCAACAGCGTGACTTTCTCGCCAATACGCAACTCTGGCGAGGTTTACCGGATGAGCAGTTAGACGCGATCGCGACCATTGCGATCGCTAAATCCTATCATAAAGGTGAGGTGATTTTTGTTGAAGGGGACGACGGTAGCGGATTCTTTGTCGTGAAATCCGGTCGAGTCAAAGTATTTAAGTTATCAGCGGAAGGGAAAGAACAAATATTAGAATTTTTTGGGGTGGGAGAACATTTTGCCGAAGTCCCCGCTTTTGATGGCGAATGCTTTCCCGCATCGGCTACAGCATTAGAGAAAACCGAATTGCTATTTTTTGGGCGCGATGCTTTCTTAGAATTGTTAGAAAAACAGCCAAAGATAGCGATTAATATGTTAGCCGTTTTTGCGCGGCATTTGCGGCGTTTTGCCCGATTGATTGAAGATTTATCGTTAAAGGAAGTACCCGGACGGTTGGCAGCTTATTTACTCTATTTAAACGCACGGTCTGAGCATCCCAATCACATAGAATTAGATATTACCAAGACTCAGCCACACTGGGAAAGGGCGGGTTTTGTTGAGAGGCTAATGGTTAGATCATCTGACTGAGTGGCTAAACCCGCCCCTACAATTTCTCTTGTTTCCCCTGTAGACTAAAAAATATTTCACCTTACAAATGACATATAGCAAATGACAAATGACGATCCTCACCTATTCTACACCGTCGTTTCCTGGGGCATCTTCGCATAATAGCGATGATAATAATCATAAGAACTCGTGGTGTAATTCTTAACCCCATTCGCCACCACTCCCAACACTCTGGCATGAGAGGTTTTCAATCCAGATAACACCTGCATCAATACCGTTCGATCTGTTCTTCCTAATCCCACCACCATAACAATTCCATCGGTATGCGCCGCCAATAACCGCGCATCAGCTAAACCTAACATCGGTGGTGTATCAAAAATAACTAAATCAAACATTTCTTCAAACGACTCAACTAAATGCTGCATCTTTTGAGAACAGAGTAATCGAGTCGGATCAGGTGGAATTTGCCCAGCAGTTAACACAAACAAATTCTCCTCCAATGGTGATGGCTGAATTACATCTTTCACATTAATGTCACTGGAAATAACATGACTCAATCCCCACACATTGGGTAAATCCGTCCTCACATGGAGTTGCGGACGCCGCAAATCGGCATCCACCAATAATACCCGTTGTCCCATCGCAGCAGCAGCTTGTGCCATGAATGTCGCTATAGTGGATTTGCCATCAGCCGGAACCGCCGAACTGATTACCACTGAACGAATCGGTTGATCGGGACTAATAAACTGAAGATTCGTCTGAAGCGAACGAAACGCCTCTAAAAATGGAGAAGCATGATAGCGATAAGTGGATTGACTGATAGGAGATGCCAATAGCGGAGTTTCCAGTTTTCCGGCTGTTTTTGCCGATTTACTCGGTTTTTTCAGCGGCTTATGAAAAGGAATCGTACCCAAAACCGCTAACCCTGTCTTTTCCTTCACCTCCTCGGCTGAGTGAAACACCTTATCCAATTTTTCCGCTAAAAACCCTGCCCCAGCACCTGCCAGTAGTCCAGCCACAGCCCCTAATGCTATACCGTGGGGTATGTTGGGTGAGATTGGTGCTTGAGGTTGTTGAGGTTCAGCAATAAGCTGCCACGGCAATGTTTTTTGTGCGGCTTCAATTTGTAGCGTCTCTCGCACTGCCAAAAATCGGTTCAAACTCTCGGTGGCGACTTTCAACTCTCGCTGTAAATCCGTATACTGACGGGCAACCACTGCCAAATTCTTAAGCTGCTGACTCATCAACCGTTCGGCTTTAGCGATCGCACCTGAGCGCACTTCTAGCATATTAATTTGATTCGTTGTCTCTACAAGCTGTTGAGTCAGTGCCAAACGCAGGGAACTAGGCGACGCCAGAGATTCCGGATTTTCCGGTACAGCACTAGCATTTGCCCCCAAAACAGTTCCGGCTTCCTGACTCAGCAGAGGAAGTAAATTTTGTTGCTTCTCTCGTAGCGCCTGAATCGTGGGACTCTGTTCGGTAAACCGCGCCGATTCACTAGCAATTTTACTTTCAATTTCGGTTAACTGATTCAGCAACTGCTGATAACGGGGGGCTTCTGAGAGGGCGGAAGCCGCGATCGCTTGTTTTGGAGATAGTCCAAGTTCCCCTAACTGACTTTGAAGTTGCACCGCCAGGGTGCGGGCTTCATCTAGCTGGGTTTGGGTGTTTTGACGTTCTTGGACAATGGTGCTAACTCGACTGGTCAACAGTTGACCCTGACTATCCGGATTAACCAGATTATACTGTTGGCGAAATCGCTGTAGTTTTTGCTGGAGACTATCCACCCGCCCCTGGAGTTTTGGCAGTTGCTCTTCGACAAACTGAATCCCCTGTCGCGTACTTGTCTGCTGTTCAGAGAGCGAGTAGTTCACATACCCTGTCGCAATTTGCTCTAAAATAAATTGAATTTTTTCCGGGTCAGAATCTTGGTAGCGTACTTCTAATATTTTCGTTTCTTGTAACTGATTAATCGCCAGTTGACTGCGAAGCGTATTATAGTCAATTTCTGGATAGCGAGACTGAATTTGTTCGACAATTGGAGTCATCACTTGAGGACTCCACAGCACCTGAATCTGAGTTTCGTAATCTATACTGTTAGTTTGAACTCCAGCCGATTGATTCAGGGATTCACTAATCTGCTCTAACTGATCTTCACCGGAAACTGATCCAACCAATAACTGAAACTTACCTTCGTAGTTAGGCGTCTGCTGCAAAACTTTCGTGACAATTCCCGAGGTCACCGCGATCGCCATCCCCGCGACAACCAATGCCCGTCGCCGCGCTACCGCCAGAATCTGACGCAAATCCAGCTTGTCGTCCTCTGTCTCAACTAACTCATACAGGGAGAGACTGGACAATTCTGACGGTAGGTGTCCATTACGATTGGGTGGTAACGGCTGATATTCTCCATTTGAACCCATAATTCAGTTAAACGTTGGCGTTCCTCAAACTGACACGAATAGTGGACAATTAGATTCTTGATCCCAGGGGGGGTGGGGATGTACGCAGGTTAGACCTCACGACTCAGGTAGAACTCCCGGCGACAGGAGGACAACAACTTTTTTAGAAGTTTTGGTGTACGCTGATCATAATGACTACTTACAAATACAGCGTTAGTGCGCTCGATCAGGATAATCCATAGAAGGGTCAGGGTGTAGGCATTTTGAGTTGACGAATCTTGCCTATCGCTACGGTGGATGGGCAAACGAATACCAACGAATGATTTAAATCTATCCGAAGGTGCTGGAAATGTTCGTTAAGATATGGTGATCCAAAAATTACAGCGATCACCTAATTTAATTTGATCATAAACTGTCACATCCAATATCAGTCTCATTTTTGTAATCTTTATTAAAATTCACGTATTAATTTAACCATGCAAAAATAAAAATTAGGTTTAAATTGGGGTAAAATAAATAGTCAACAAAGTTAGACAATTGAGTGCTGATGCGATCCGGATATTGGTAAATTAATGTGTAAGATTTAGCGTAATTTGATATCTATTTTAAATCCCAGTCAGTAACACAGAAACATGAGCAATAGTGAGACTCCCCTACGGCATAGTAAATCCCTCCGTTTATCGATCTTAACTCAATATTACCCCCCTGACTACGCCGCAACCGGACAGCTAATAGAAGAACTGGCTGTCGAGTTAGGCAAACAAGGTTTGTCTGTGCGAGTGTTTACTGGACAACCGGGTTATGCATTTAACAGCCAGTCAGCACCAGCAAGGGAGTATTTTCAGCAACTGATCGTTCAGCGATCGCGAGCGACTCGGATTTGGTCAAAACGTATTCGCGGTAAAGCCTTGAATGGACTAATATTTTGTTTGCGGGCTGGACTGCATTTACTCAGAACCCGTAGTCGGGGGGACATACTCCTGTTAACCACTGCTCCGCCGTTTTTGCCCATTTTGGGATATTTAGCGAAAAAGTTATTTGGACTTCCTTATGTTTGTTTAGTCTATGATTTATATCCAGATGTTGCAGTCGAACTCAATGTTGTGTCTCATCGCCACTGGCTGGTCAAATTCTGGAATACAGTGAACTGCCATATTTGGAAACAGGCTCAACAAATTGTGGTCTTGAGTCCTTCGATGAAAAATCGTATCGCCGCTAAATGTCCCGCCCTGAACGACAAAATTACCGTTATTCATAATTGGGCAGATGCCAATTGGATTGTACCCATTGCTAAACAGGATAATTGGTTTGCCCAAAACTTCAATCTAGTTGATCGGTTTACGGTACTCTATTCCGGAAATATGGGTCGCTGTCATGATATGGAAACGATTCTCAACGCTGCCCAACTGTTACAACATAAGCCAATTTTGTTTGTGTTTATTGGTAATGGTGCTAAGCGGGAAGCCTTTGAAGCCCAAACTCGTCTACTGGGTTTAAGGAATTGTCGCTTTTTACCCTATCAAGATAAACAAAACCTACCCTATTCACTTACTTCAGGGGACTTATCCTTAGTTAGCATTAGTTCAGGGATGGAAGGTTTAGTCGCCCCCAGTAAACTTTATGCCGCCTTAGCCGCAGGACGTCCAATTGCTGCGATTTGTGAACCTCAGTCTTATTTACAGGCGCTGATTGCGGAGGCTGAATGTGGTGCAGCGTTCAGTAATGGTGATGCGAAAGGTTTGGCAGAATTTATTCAACAGTTGTCCACAGATGAACGATTAGTCAAGCGTATGGGTGAAGCGGGTCGTCGGTATTTACAATCTCATTTTACTCCTGATTTGATTGCACAAGAGTATTCTAACGTATTGCATAAGTCAGTCATTTCAGAGTTTGCATCAAGCCCTAATGGAAGAGATGGGAGAAAAGGACGTAAAACGAATACAATGGGTCAAGGAACAGGAGGATAATACCAAATCCGCTGTTGTCAGCCTCTTGTAACATTGGGTGCATGTCAATTTTTTAGGTTGGGTTGAGGTAAGCTACGAAACCCAACTTATTCAGATAAGGCAGTGATATAAAGACATGCCATGGCTTGTATGAGAGATGTATTCTGGCAGATTGAGTTTATTTTTCCACCAAGACAGAAGGGTTAACCGATTGGGTAGATGGGGCTGCGATTCTGTTGGAAACAGATCTGTCCGACATGGTGGGTACTTGAGATGCAAATTTTTCCATTTCGATTAGACGAATGGAGAGTAGGATTTCTGCCAGGGTTCGCTGGAGTGCATAATACCAGCCATACCAACCGTCGAGAATACCTTGGTTGAAGATCAGACAGTAGAACAGGATGACGAAGGGAGCGAGAATTTTTTGCCGCCGAATGCGATCGCCTAAACTAAGTTCACCGGGAGACGTTTCCAGGATTTTCTTATTTTCAATCAGCATATAGCGGTCTTGCGCCCATAACCAGCGGCTTAGAGGTTTGCGATCGTCGTGGTAGATATAGGAGTTGAGCATACCAGACTCGCCTCTTATTTGAAGTAGCTGGGTATGTCCGTCATCGAGATAGATAGATTTTTCCCGTCGGAATAGAACTTGTCGAGGCGGAAGCAATGTTCCCCGCAATGGCTTGCCAAATACGCAATATTTGAACCGGGCGAAGTAGCCATCTATAGGGGAATCTGTGGGAAGAGACGCAAGTTCAGCAATCAGTGCGTCGGTGAGGAAGTAATCAGCATCGAGGGAGAGTACCCATTCAGTTGTGACTTGTGACAAGCCGTAGTTCCACTGGTTGTGATGGGTGTCGAACTGCCGCTGAAAGACTTGGGTTTGCGGATAAGACTTTACCATGTCCAAGGTTTCGTCGGTACTGTAGCTGTCAATAACGACGATTTGCCTTGCCCAAGTGAGTTTTGCCAGAGTGCGATCGATATTAGGGGCTTCATTAAAGGTCAGAATAAGAGGTGTTATTTGTTCAAGCATAAGCCTGAGGTTACTATTAAAAAATTTAAACTTAACTATTCACTGGAGAGCTGGAACAGATCATGGATTTCCAAAGATATGGGCATCTGCCAGAGAATGTGAATTTAATGTTTGTGTAGCCTTCTTGTTTTAATAGTTCAGTTAGAGTTTTTGTCGAAAAAAACTTAATATGACCACCATCCCAAAGAGTGGTAAAATGCCTATCCATTTTTCCAGACAAAGCTAGAACCAGATTTTTGAAATAGCCGTGATAAGGAGTGGTAATAATTAAAACACCATTTGGCTTCAAATATTTCTTAGCTGCTCTAACCAGTTCTCTTGGATAAAATAAATGTTCAATAACTTCGCAGGAAATAACACTATCAAATGAATTGCCCAACTGAGCATAAGGTAAATCGTAAATACTCCCCTGGATAAATTGGCAATCTGGGAAACTAGAACGAGCCAATGTCATACCAGACTCAGATTCTTCAACACCAACGACTTCGTAACCTTGTTGGGCAATGAGATGAGTCAGACTGCCATTTCCACAGCCGAGATCTAATACACGTAGCTTTTGTTGGTTAATTTTTTTTGCCTGAGAGAGTATGTTCAGGAGTGGATCGAGCAGATAGGTATGATGATGCCCTGAACAATTATCTTGATAAGCATATTTGTATTGGCTAATGGTGGTTTCCATTGATAAATTGGTACTCCATTAGTAGAAAAAAGGGACAGGATATTTTTGAATGATGGCGGTATAAACCTCAATCAAATTTAAGGCAATGCGATTCCAGGTGTATTGTTCGAGGATAAGTTGACGGGCGCGGTTCCCCATGACTTTAGTTTCTTGTCTATGGTTGAGCAACTGTTTCATAGCAGATGCGATCGCCGCCACATCCAGTTCTGCTACATAGCCGAGTTGATGCTGTTTGACCACAGAAGCTAGGGCAACACCAGGAGTAACTAAAACAGGTAGTCCTACAGCTAACGCTTCCAGCACAACAACCCCAAAGTTTTCCGAGTGAGACGTCAGAGCAAACACATCCGAGCCTTGCAGTAATAAGTCTTTCATCTCTCCTGTCACAAATCCGGAACGATAGGTGCGCTTATCGATGCCAGCAGCAATTAAAAGAGCATCAATTTCAGCTTCATACTGGCAAGAACCACTACCAGCCAGTACGAAAGTAAAGCGTTGATCTGCCAGTTTCCCTAAAGCAGGAATCAGATACTCTAATCCCTTTTTCGGGTGTAGGCGAGAGATAAACAAAATAATCGGCTCATCTTCAGGAACGTTCAGCCGTTGCCGTAACTGATAGTGAGCATCTGGGATAAAAGCAGGTACAGATACACCATGGGGGAGAATAAAACTTGGTGGCTTAAGATTTAACTCAGATGCTTCTCGCTGTTCCTGTAGGGATGTGAAATGAATCGCTTGACTATGTTGTAGATTGGCACGTTCTATTAAATTGAGGTAAATTTGCTTTTTGCCCGCACTTTGTTGCAATGACCATTGACAGAGTTGTCCTAGTGGTCGAACAATGTAGGGAATGCCTCTGAGACGGGCAATTGCCATTGCCGCTGTTGAAGCATAGGAAAAAATAGCATGGATATGTAAGAGGTCATACTCGGTAATATGCTGCCATAGCCATGCAGTCAGTTGTCCGGAAAAGGCAAACTCTCGTATCGATGCAACATCTGGGGAAAACCGAGAAAAAAACCAAATAGGAACTTTTTTGTATTCCGTGGGTTGCTGTAGGGGAACATCTAGTAAATCTGAACCATTGTCGTTGGTTGTGGCAATCTCAGCATCGATACCCTGTGTACACAATGCCTTGACCATTGCCAAAACAGCTTGACTGGGACCACCTCGCACTGGTGCTACTGAAGGAATGACATGTAGAACTCTCACAATTCAGCTCCAATTGGAGAATTTTTGATTATTTCGGCAAGATTTTTTTGGAAGCGTTCAAAGCCAAAAGTATCGATGACTTTTTGACGTAAAGCTTCCGGTTTATACATTAGGGGATTAGGATAAGTTCCTTGCAAAATCTGAATCAGCGTTTGGGCAATCTCCCCAACATCATCAGGATTGACCAAAGCTCCCAACTCACCATGACACAGCGCATCAATCGCGCCATCTTGATTACCGCCTAGCGTTGGTTTCCCACAGGCTAAAGCTTCTAGGTAAACAATGCCAAACCCTTCACGCTTGCTAGGCATGGCAAAAACATCACAGAGATTGTAATAATCGCATAGTTGCTGATCAGGAACAAATCCAGCTAAGGTGACACAATCTTGCAGTTCCAGTTGAGCAATTAATTGTTCGATGCGAGGTTGATCCTTCCCTTTACCAACAATTATGTAATGAACATTGGGTATCGCTTGACGGATTTGAGGGAGTGCCTCTAGAATTTGATCGTATCCCTTATGCCGCTTTGCTTCAGCTAAGCGTGCAACAGTTAGGATAATTGCTTGTTCGGGTTGGAAGTTGTATTGCTCTAGTAAATAAGCAGGTTTGGCAGCTATCTGGAAGCGACTGGCATCAACTGTGTTAGGTAAAATTGAGATTTTGCTTGGATTGAGGTTTTGCTCTTTCAGGATGCGATCGCGGGTGTAGGAACTGACAGCAAGAATGCGATCAGCGTGATGCAATGCAGTCTGTAAGGTAGGGCGTTCTATATCCCAAGCTTCTATACCATGAGCCACTGTCCAGTAAGGAATACCAGCCAGTTGTTTCAACCAATAGGCAGCAACTGTGAAATTGAGATGAGTAGATATCACCAAAGTCGGTCGTTTCCGAAGTCCGTTTCCTACCAACTGGGCAGCAAAAATAGGCGTTCTTACAGGTAAAGACCAATTACCACTAAAGTGAAATCGGGTATGGACTAAAAAGGAAAACTCTGGTAAGGAGTGAGTGTCATGCTTGAGAAAAACATCATAATTACTCTGAGGATATAAACTCTGTAATGCCTCTAACAAGAACGCTGAGTAGACTTGAATGCCTCCCTTAAATTCAAATATCTCTGGTAACCAAAGGTGAAAAGATGTAGGGTGAGGTAGATTTTTCATCATGAATATAGTAACTCGACTGACTGGCTCCTTTGATGCTCGACAATTTCCCGTACCCGACTGCTCAATTTCTGGCGATATAAATCCCAAGTCAGTTGTTCTGCTTTTCGGCGAGCAGCTTGTCCCATTTCGGCTAATTCTTGGGGATGGCGATAACACCATTCAAGTTTTTCTTTGAGTGCTTCTACATCTCGAATGGGTACGATAAAGCCCTCTATCCCATCGGTGAGAATATCAGGACCAGCGGTGTTAGGTGTGGTAATAACAGGAATGCCGCAAGCCATTGCTTCTAGCAGAACCAGACCAAACCCTTCGACTAAAGAAGGAAAGACAAGAACACTACCAGAACTGTAATATTTATTTAATGAAACATGGGGTACGGATGGGATATGGCTAAACAAATCTTGGTATTGATCCAGCCAGCCGTCTGGAAATAGGTTAGAGCCTACGAATAATAACTCGGCATCAGGTAATTGTAATTCCTGCCAAGCTTGCAGTAAGTAGTGAACACCTTTGCGAGGTGAGACACGACCAACGAACAAGGCTCGGAAATTTTTGTCAGCTTTTGGTTGCGGTTGGAAATAATCAATAGGCGCACCGTAGGGAATAATGCTGATTTTTTTTGGGTTGACGCCAACACCAAGTAAGGATTTTCTAGTAATTGAAGATGCCACAAATATATGATCAGCGAGTTGCACTTCCTGTTCCTTACGCTCAATTTTCCAAGCTGGTTCTTTGGCGGCTATTAATGCGGGAGCTAAATCAGGAAAGCGTTCAGCTTCTTGAATTTGAATATCTCGACTCAGGTGATAGAAGATAATCGCTAAATCGTACAAGCAGAGGATGCCCTGCTGTTTGGCAGCTTGGAACGTTGTGGCGGCTTCATCTTCGTAGGCGTAGACAGCATCAATATTTTGAAGATGATGCTTGGCAGCGTGACGATCTAATGAGGTATATACCCAGTCAACTAATCCTCGACGACTCAAACCTAAATAGCGATACAAGCCTGTCTGCACTAAAGCTAACCGGACAACTTCTTGACCTATGTGTGTACGAATAATCCCTCTTTTGGGAACAGTCCATGTTCGCCGTCCCAGTTCTTGATGTAGGCGATTTCTGATTCTCTTGGGTAGGAAGTTTAGGTGTTTTGGAATAGAACCTTTCGGATCATAAGCAATTGTTGTGATTACTTCGTGGAGTAAATCGGCTTCTGACAAAGCAAGAGCAGCATTTCGGGAAAATGGACTACTGGTGGCTTGAACTATTGAAATACGCGGCTGATACATTTTGTTGCAATATTTTTTGATAGTTGTGCAAATTTTCTATCTTCTCTAAACGAGGTAACAGGAATATAAAACTGGCGAAAAACCAGTAGTAAACGGAAAAGGTATGGTGAACAACAAGCTGACCATTTAACATAATGGCATGGGTCAGAAAAGCAGCAAGTGCTAATTGGCGCAGAAAAGGTCTTTTTAGTTTCCAAAAGACCAGCCCGAGAGTCACAATTAAAACAATTCTCAATCCATACCAGAGAATAAAACCAATAGGACCTAATTCTAGGGCAATTCTACCCATTTCTGATTCAAACCCAACTGGAATTAATTCCCCCAATGGTAAGTTTAGGACGCCCCGTAGCGCTCCCACCGCTTGGTGTGTGGCTCCAGTGCCATAGCCATAAAGTTGTTTGTATTGAAAATATCCAGTTACATTAAAGCTATTTAAAATACGTTCCGACAGATTATCGGAGGAAGTCGTTCGCATCATAAAAGCATCGAAAGCCGGACGAAACCAGGTGTAAGCAGCTATAAAAGACAAGATAATTGGTACAGTAAAACGCTGGAAGTAACTCTGAATAATGGAAGTTTGCTTCAGGAATATTAAGCTTACATATCCCCCGAAAAATAAAACCTCAAAAAGAACTAATCCCCGCGCTCCAGTCATGAAAGAATTTGCTATTAGTAAAGCAATTTCTACAGTAGATATCCATTGCCACCTGTGTGACTGCTTATTTAAAAGTAGGGGTAATAATAGAGCAAAGCATACGGCTAGATACATGGAGTAACCACTTAGGTAAGAAAATGTTCCGGTAACCCTTACTTTGCCTGTTCCGGAAAATCCAGCCGTTGCTTCTGTACCGCCAGCATAGACATTAATGGGACTGGAGGCAGGGCTAAAGAATTGAGCCGATCCTAAAAGGCAAACAGGAATTAATAATAAGAGGTGAAAACGCAAAAATTTATATAGCTCTTCTTCAGATTGAAATAAATTTGGTGTCATCCACATTAGCGGGATGTAAAACAGATAACCCCTGAGTCCAAAAAATCCGACAATAGGTGAACCTAAGCTAGGATTAAAAGCCTGGAAGAAGCACCAACCTGCAACCAGAAAGATTAACATCTTAATCCAGTCACTTTTAATTGGAACTTTTCTTTCTGAGTCTGAAAAAGCATAGTACCTAAGGTAAGCACCGATAAGTACCAAATCTTTCAGAAAATACATCATGTCGCTCGCCTGGGGTAATACCCATTTTCGCAAAGCACCTTCAAACACAAGCAGAAAAAAAACTGCCTTAATCGAGCGACGCCAGTTAAGAGATGAGATGTAAACTATAACGACAACAGCTACTAAACCAATTAGAATTTTCACTGAAGAGCAGCCTCAATTACTTGCAAATATGCCTTGGCTACTTCTGCTTGTTTGTGGCGCGATAAATGGAAGTCTGCATTTTTCCGGTAAATGTGCAGTTTTTTGGGATTGGTTAATAAATCGAACAGAATTTGAGTTAAGGCGTTAACATCTCCATTGGGAAAAGTGACTCCGCACAAACCAATTGCATCTTTTAAACCCCCTCCTTCTGAACCAACAACAACACAACCACAAGCAATACCTTCTAGTGCTACAATACCAAATGGTTCCTGCCAGCGGGATGGTACAACCATAATTTTGTGAGCATTTAATAATTTAGCTAACTCTTTTTCAACCTTCACTCCAGCAAAATCTACCTGTTCAACGATGTCTAAATTTTTCATTTGTTGACGTAATTTCGGTTCTTCAGGTCCTTTGCCCGTAATCGTTAGTTTAGGAGTCAGTCCCATCTGCTTAAGGTTCGCCAACGCCTCTAATAGTAAGTCTGCTCCTTTGGTAGAAACTAAGCGCCCTAAAAATACTAGTTCTTTATTCCGAGGAATCTCTGGCATTTCATAAAATATGTCATCTTTATAAGAATTGGGAATCACCATAGATGGTGCTGGTATGTGTTCAGCTAAAGCATAACTAGCTGAAATGTTTGTAGCAAAATGAGTTACAAAATACTTCAAATAATCTTGCCAACTTATACTTCCATCTGTACGACAATACCAAGCTTGATGGGTTACCACTAAGGGTCGAGGAATAATTAGTAGTGGCCAAATCCCTTGCAAACTAACACAGCCTTGGAAAAATACATTGCACCAACTAGTCAATTTTAATAGTTGTTTGTGATTCGGATATCGAATAACTTCAAAAGGAAAATATGTTAAGTCTGTCGCTGGTGTTTTTGAAATTAACTTTACCTCATGACCATGATGAACGAAGTCATGAGCTAGACTTGAAACAATTGTTTCTAAACCGCCAACACTTGGATAAAAAAGAGGGGAATAGATTAGTATTTTCATAAGCAAAAATAATTTTGATTTTTATTAATAAATTTAAGTTGACAATTCATTTTTTATAAATGCCAAGTCTAAATACATAAGCTCATGAGTTATGTGAGAGCGGATTGGATTGCTAATATCGATTAAGTTGTATTGATAGTGACGCAAGAAAGCAACTATAGATTCAAAACTACATTGTTTTTCATAAAGAGTGGCAATATTAACTTCGCAAACAATAACCGCTACTTGATCAAATATTCCTATGGCTCCCTCTAAAACCTCTAATTCAAAGCCTTGGACATCAATTTTCAACAAGAAATATCCTTGCTCAACACCAATAGCTTGAATCAGGGTATCTAGCCTTTCAATCTTAACATCAACAGTTGCTTCAATTTCTGTTTCTGGGAATTCGCTGCTGAGCTTGCTACTCGGCTGAAGAAGTGAGGAGGCAGGTGAAAACTTAGAAATGTTTAGTGGTAATCTTACTGCCTTGCTTCCAAGAGCGACAGAAAATATTTTTACTTTCCCTCCATCCCAGTTACTCATCTGTAATTTTTGCACTGACGCTGGATTAGGTTCAAAAGCATAGATTGGCACTTTTGGCATCAGAGCCAGGGACGTTCTGATAAATTGCCCTTCATTAGCACCTACATCTAGTACAAGCTGAATTTTGTTTCGGGGAAACCAATCTTGATTGAGTAGACGATATAAATCAGCACATCCTCTACCTCGCCTCACTTTTGAGTAAGTTGGATTAGCGAGTAAATAACCGTAATTTTTTATTCGCGTTCCTAGTTGGGCTATACTATTGTAAATAGTATCTTTCATAGCTGGTTCCCTTACTTAGCTAGTTCAAAATTTACAGAATTATGCCATTTTTTTAGGCTTATTTTGTCATTGGGGATAGCCGATAAATTAAACTCAGAAGCAGGAAAATCATTATCAACCTCTACCCCAAAAGGTTTTCTACCAGTAAAACTTGCAAGATGAAACAATTTATAATTGAAACTTCGCAATATTTCAAAGAGATTGTTTCTACTGCTTCCGGCTGATTTTAAGGCTTTATCATTACATTCAATCATGAGAGCTGGACGGAGATAACTTAGTAAATAATTAGCCCCTTTGATAATGAATGTCTCAAATCCTTCGCAATCAATTTTTACTAAGCTAGGATTAATCTTATATTCAGCCACGATCTCATCTAAAGTGGTTGTAAAAACATCAGATGAAGCATCTGTTTTAACCGCTTGCTGCCAAGGTTCTCGACCAGGTATATCAGGGATAACATACTTATCAGACGAGCTAGCTGAAAGAATTGCTTCGATTACCGTAGCGTTTTCGATTCCTAGGAGTGCAAAATTTTGTTTGCATATCTCTGCTGTGCGCTTATTACCTTCAATCGCTAAAATCTGATTGAGCGAACAGGCTTGGGCAAGCACAGCAGAAAAGTAGCCGATATTAGCTCCGCAATCGATAATCGACTGACCAGGTTCGCCTGCTTCAATCCATCTACGACACCAGCTCATTTCAACTTTTTCATGACCTTGGCATACATAGAGAATATGAGAAAAAGCATCACCCTGTCGCGATACAAACTGAATGCCATTTTCAAGTTTCCAGATATAATGTCCTCGACTCAAATGGCATCTGATCTGGGAGTATTTTTGTCGGCTTTTCCAGCGAATAGCACCAAGTATATTTTTCATAGTTATTAATCCTCATATCCTTTGAACACAGTTTTGCTTAAAATGGCTCGATTTTCGAGAGATTTTGTAGCCCGTTCAGAGCAGCATGAAATGAATATGAGCAGAAAAAATTCTAAGCCATGTCTCAAAAACAACAGTGGCTTTAGCAAAACTATCCCCTGACCCCTGTGCATAAGCAACAAACGAAATCTTGCCTGATGAAAATTAATGACTCGGTTACCTGACCATGCAGATGCTTGCATTTTATTATCGTGAATGACTCCAGGCACATCTAAAACAGCTACACGGAAACCCTTTTCGTAAACCCTCCAACACCAATCACTGTCACAATCTGAGTAGGGAAACCTTGCTGTATCCATACCGCCAGTAGACTGCCATGCAGAATATCTGACCAAGAGTGGACTCGTGAATACAACGTCGCTAACACCCCAACGCACTCCTAAAAAGGGATGCCACTGACTAATTTTCATCTGTTGTAGACCTAGCCTTTGGGAAAGTTGTTGTCCAACAAGGAAGGCTAGGGGCGTAGGAAAGCGAGAACCGAAACCTGCTTTTCTACCGTCGTATGTTTCAACCGTAAAGCCAACCGCCGCCAAATTTTCTTCTTGTTCCAGAAGTTTCATCGCCAGGGGGAGAGCGGATTCATTTTTGATTAGATTATCTGTTTCAAAAAAGAAGCACCACTTGAGCCGGGGAAATTTTTGAGCAGCAAACTGCACGGCAAAATTACAGCCTGCGCTAAAGGAGCGATCAGTATCTGCCGAGGGACAGAGGCAAATAATCTGCGGCTGTTGGATGTTGGCAGAATAGTCTTCGATAAATTGAACACTACCGTCAGTTGAGCCAGCTTCAAAAATAATGACTGCTGATTCTATGGGAGTTTGCTTGAGTGCTTGAGTAACAGAGGGTAGAGCCTCACGCAACAGTGACAGTCTGTTAAACGAGTTGATAATAACTGCAAGTTCAACTTGTACTTGCTGTGCAAGTAGCGACTCCCGCTCACTCATGGCTAACGTAAAAGGTTTTCGGCAAAAGTTTTAGCTTGTATTGACAAATTATGGGTGTGATACCAGGTGTAAGCGTTATTGGCTATCGCTTGCATTTCCCCCCAATTCTTCAAGCTTGTTTCTGGGATATCCGGAAACCAATAATGTTTTCCCGGTTCTATTCCATCTACTGGCAATGCGATGCATCGAGCGCTAACAGCCAACAACCCGTGAGCGCAGTAAGCAGCAAAAATTGTTGATTTCGCTAGAAAGTCGGTGGGGTAATCAAAGAATCCAGCTAGGGAATTTGACAGAATGCCGCTGATTTCGGTAGCGGACTGTTGTCCTATTGCTACTACTGGCACACCATTGACGGTCGATAACGTTAGATCCGTTGATAGTCCGATATCCCAGATTTCTTCAATTCCCAAAAGTTGACAGGCACGGCTGAGTTCTGCCAGAGATTCTTGATAAACCCGTAGCCTATTACTACGTCCCCCAAATACCACTAGCCGCCGTTCACGCTTTGCTAGAGTTAGCACTTGCTCTGGCTCCCCAATGTTGGAAAAGACAGGCAGAATAGGAATGTGGGTATGTTTGTCCTGACTCAACTTATAGAGAATCTTAGCGTAGAGTTGTTTACTGGTAAAAGCGCGATCGCTCAGTCGAACTAGACGTGCTGCCAGGTTTCTTTGTAATGGCGACAGCCAAAAGGTACTAGTCCAAGGAGAACCAGAGGCATAGACTTCATGAAACATGGTCACTAGCCTTCTATCAGTGCTGGCAGTCCGCCAACGCTGCAAGCCATTAACTAGCCAAACAGGACAGCCTCGTTTTGCATAACCATAGCCAACGTAGTGTAGCAAGACTGTGGCGGCGCGATCGCTCGGCAATAAAGATAATAAAGTATCAGCAGAATGCACTATTACCTTGCGAACGGGAAACCCCTCGATATGAGTTGCTCCAGTCCAAGTCGGGTCACCGACAATAAAGTGTGTTTCTATGCCAAAGTCTTGACGTAGCTGGCAAGCTAGATTGAGGGCATAGTCGCCTACTCCATCCATTGCAGGAGGGAGTCTAGGAACAATTTGAATAATAACCATCAACGTGTCTGATGCTCTGCAATCCATTCACTGTAAATAGTTGCTAGTTTCTTGATATTTGATTCCCAATTGAGTGATCGCACTCGCTCCCATCCTTGGCGTGCAATCTTTAGCCGCAAGTCATCATCTTGCAGTAAGCGCGAAATGTGACGTTCCATTGCTTCAACGTCCTCGAAATTGCACAGCAACGCTTCCCGTTCATCCTTGAGTTCTGCACCAAAACCTGTCGGGGTAGTCACCACTGCACAACTGCAAGCCATCGCTTCGGCAAGGGCAATGCCAAAACCTTCGTATTGAGAGGGGAAGAAAAAGACCTTGGCTTGCGCTAAACCATTAGCGATTTCTTGATTAGAGAGACGTGGATGAACGGCGATGCGAGTATGTAATTTTGCGGGAAAACTAGCCAGAACAGTATCCCTTGCTCCTCCAGTACCGTAGATGTCAAAATTTAAATCCGGGTGCTGGGTTAAGACTCTGGTCATTACTGTACTCAAATTTTTCACTCCTTTACGAGCAATCCATGTACCTATGAAGGCAACTCGTTCTTGTTTTTGACTGATAAAGGGCAGGGATAGATACTCCTCATCTAATCCTGGCTCAACCACAGCAGTTCGTTGAGCAGGATAAAGTCCTAAATTTAGAACATACTTGCGATCGAGTTCGCAAAGCGACACGAAAGCATCGGCATGGGCAAAAGCCATGAGAGAGAAACGAGCATGAGTTTGCTTATCAAACCAATCACGCAGGTAGTTATTGTAGGGATTGTAGCTACTGGAACGGTGACGATAAAGCAGTTCTAAACCATTTGTATGGGCAACTAATAAAGGTCGCTGTGGCAATTTGGATAACTGCCAGATAGCCAACCAGAATTCATCGCCGTAAAATTCGATTATATTGTATTGGTTGGCTCTAATTTCTTGCTTTACTACACTCCAGGCTCCCCAGGCTTGTCGGAACTTCTTGGCTTTACGAAAATGCTGCCAATGTTCATATTTTTTTGGTTCAAACACATCAACTGAGTATCCTAAGCTTCGCAATCCTTTGGAGTAGGTTGAGACTGTCTTTCCTGACCCTAAATTAGGATCTATAGGACAGTTTGTAAAAGACATAATTTGCATAAATTCAATAAGTTTGACTGGAAAATATTAAAACTATAGATTTTCGAGCATAGATAGGTGAGCCGACCAAAGTAAACCAAACCTACCCTCGTAAGCTTTATTGGGAGATATACACAATATCCGGTGATCTGCTTGTTCAATTAACCGTCTTAATTCTGGAAGATTATGGTTTTCATAGAGATGGTACTCCAAGCAAAAAGATTGAGTGCGTTTAAGCAAATTATTGTCTTGCAATATTAACCATTCTGACCCTTCACAATCCATTTTCATAAAGTCAATTTTTCGACATTCTGCTACTTCAGTTGCCGATATACATTTCACAGATAAATTTCCTTTTGAACTGATACGCCCAATTGTCGAATCACAGTCAGTCTCAAGCATTACCATACTCGCCTTATTTCCTACTGCACAATTAAATGCTTTTATTCGGGTCGCTTCTGCATTCTGTTTCAGCCAACTAAATGCAGTTGGATTTGGCTCATAGGCATAAACATCGGCATCTGGAAATAACAAACTGCAAAGTTTGCTAAAAATACCAATATTCGCTCCCAGATCCACAATCACTGATGGGCTGTAGTGCTTAACATAATCCAACATGCCATAGCAATCCTCAACAATGACTTCTCTGTAACAAGTAGCAGAACCAGAAGTGTCGTCAGCCAGTACTCTAGTCGTCTTACTGCCAATCGAAAGCCAATAGGGAGGATGCACCATCGCCATCCTAAAATAATGAAACCGGGAGCGAAATAAAAGATTATTAATGAATTCAATTCGGGAAAATAATTTCATTGTTTATATCGGTATTTGAGGAATTCCTTTTAAACCTATAAATTAAATATCATCTAATTGGCAAATTACAAGCCGCCAAAAAGTCTCTAGCTCTTGCTTTCGTCGTGTTATTTTTAATCCATTTATAACTCATATTTTGCAAATAGCAATAATCATTTGGGCTAATATAAAATAACTTTTCTTTTAACTCTTTAAATGAATGATAAGTAATGCAGTTAGAGTCATTTAGACCGTGTGGCGCACATTTTTCTGGTTTTAAATCTATATTTTTAAAGCAGAGAACGCATCCATTAGCTGCTAACTCATAATGACGTAAGCAATCCCAACCACCACGTTTTGTGGTTATACCAAAACGTGATTTTTTTAAATCATTGTAATAGTCTTCTTCACTAACAAAAAACAACCTATCAGATCCAATACTGGAAAAAAATGATTCATTAACTTGAGCGGCTATTTCTGGATCAACAATATGCTTGGGAAAGTCTTTTTCCTTTCCCTTTATACTTACTTTACATATTTTTTGATCAGGAATAGAAAAGCTGATCGGATACACATTCTGAGGTAAGGTAATCTGCTTTCGCAAACAGTGTGGTATAAATTTAGCAAATCCGTAATGCTGACCCCCTTCCATGAGTTCTCGCTTAAAATATTTGAAGCGTGATACAGGAGTCAAATAAGACCAAGGACGATTTATTAACCCTGAGGTATAAGGAAAAATAACTGGTGTATCCCAGCCGTCTAGAATAACAATTTTTTCACTATCGACAAGAGATAATAATTTCCAGACTAGCTCCCATTGCCACCAAATATGCCCAATAACAACAAGATCGTAATTTGCCAAATCTTTCCGCCAAAAATACCTCTCTTCTGCCAATTCAGGAATATCTTCTAGTAGTCCATAAAGAGTAAAACCATTCCCTCGCAACTTTGATTTAATTCGGTCAGTCAATGGAGCATACATACTATCATATCGAGGGACATCAACACAGTTTTTTCCTAGTAGTGTTCTCAATCCGTGAAATAAACTTTCTGCTAAGTAATCAGGTTGGTTACTGTGGATAAATAACACTTTCATATTAATGCTCATTTTTCATAGTTATCGACATAAAAGCCTGTTCGGCAAATTCCCCCTTAGTTCCACATGGATATTTTACATCATAGCCATTTGATATTGCCCAATCATGCACTTCCTTCTTGGATGCAATATAGATAGCATCTACATCTGCACCCATAACTGATGGATAAGACAAACAAATAGGTCGTGTGTTGATGGGAAATGGACCAAGTTTATCCACTGCACTTTTTAGTACTCTCGGAAGAACTATACGACTCTGGTAGAGACTAACTAGAGCATCAATAAGCTTACCACGGCGTATCTTTGCAGAGGCTGTACCTATTGGAGAAAAGCCGAGTAGCTGCGAAGAAAAACGCCCCGATTCTACGAAGTCTGGAAAAACTAATACTAGATGACCACCAGGTTTTATAACTCTCAGCATTTCTCGCAGTGCTCGTTCTGGATAAACAAGATGCTCTAAAACATATAGAGAGAGACAAACCTCAAACGAACTATTAGGAAAAGGAATTTTATAGGCACTGGTACACTTCCACGTTGCTTCGGGATGTTGCTGCATATTTTGTTGAATCAAGTAATCAGCTACCTCAATGCCACTGTAAGCACCGATATATCCATAGCTGCGTAACTGACGATATAATCGACCATTAGCACAACCGACTTCTAGAATACTTTTGGGTTTGAGTTCACAGATATACTTTGGCATCAAGTGCCGCACTGACTCTTTGGGTGGAGCAGTTTCTTCTTGAGTATTCAACATGTCCTGATAGAGTTCTCGACCTTCCCTTTGACCATAAAACCAAGACATTTTTTGATGCAGGCTGAACAAAGCTTCTGATTTTCCAGTTACGCTGGATATCCAGGAAAATTTAGGCTTGAATATGTTAAGTATCATTAATAATTCTTGGAGGATTTAATCAATAATTTTTGGGTGATTAAAGGTAGACCAAATAATAACATTATTATGGACAAAATAATTGACTTTATCTTAAATTTATATGCATTCTTTAAAAGATATTTTAAATGGAATTTATATGCAAAATAAATTATTGAAAATTTATTTTTATAGCCCAGGCTTACCATGTTTTTTTTTACATAATAAACCCAGGATAGACAGCGCTTAGGTATACGAAAAATCGCCTCTTTTAGAGGAATTAACCGCACAGGATGATCGACACTAGCATCAGGTACAAAACAAATAGGAGTGATTGGAGAAAGGCGTAGCTGCAAATCCTGATCTTCTTGAGCAGCCAGAGAATAATTCGGATCAAATCCTCCAATTTTCTCAAAAAGCGATCGCTCAACAGCAATATTGGCAGACCAAAAGCATCCACCAATCAGATTCACAGGACACTCAGCCAAATCTTGATTAAGATCGCCCAGAGGATGAATTGCACCTTCTAGAGCTAAAGCCTCTCCCGTAATCGCTTCCGCAAAAGCTTTTAGCCAATTCGGATCGGGTATGCAATCATCATCGGTGAAAGCCAGCCATTTTCCGCGAGCATACTTAGCTCCATTGTTCCGGTTAGCGGCTGGACCTTTGCGGGAGCCAGCTACCCACTTTGCCCAAGGATAGCGCTCCCGAATCATCTCCTCAGCAGTTGTCTCGGAACCATCATCAGTCACGATAACTTCATATTGCTCTGCTGATAATGTCTGAACGCCGGGTGCTACACAATCCAAACACTTCGCTAGCAAATCATTGCGATGGTAGGTTGGGATGATAATGGAGAACAGAGGACTTGAGTTCATGCTTGTACTACGAGCTGAGTCTAACATTTGCTGCAGGTATTTCTAAAACTTAGACCTTTAAGGATGACTCTTTTTAAAATTCCCAGAAAACGGGTGTCACTCAATGATTCTACAGGCACTAAAATCATAGTTTTTATGAGTTCATTTAAACACTTATTCCTGACTCCACTACTATACTCATCAAAAATATTTGCATATAATATAAGTCTTGCAAGCCTCTTTTGTTCCCATATTGACAGATGAACAGAATAGACATGGGCTATCTTGATGGCTTCTGCTTTCATAGCTTTATAATCACATGTTTTTGTGCATGAATGTACTCGATAGAAACAAATTGGTTCGGGATTTCGGTACGTCAAGGGATGTTCAAGGGCAATTCTTGCGAACCAATCAAGATCCATACAGTAGTGTAATTTTTCATCTAGAAAACCAACTTTTTTGAATACTTTTTCCGATACAAATACTGATTGAGAAGGAATGATGTATTCAACGTTATAAAAAAAACGCAATAAATATTTTAGCTTAAATCTTTTAGTACCTATTCCCTTAATTAAAGTACAATCATTGATTGATTTGCCAATATAAGTACATCCATAAATAAAATCTAATTGCTCAAGCTTATACTTATTAAAAGTCCGATGTAATGCATTGGGCATATAGCAGTCATCGGAATTCATCCAAGCAATATAGTCCCCAGTACTCTTTTCAAAACCTTTGTTTATTGCGTGAGACTGTCCTAGGTCAGATTCGCTTACCCAATAAGCAAGGTACTGATCGTATTTTTTGATAACCTCAACCGAATTATCTGTACTTCCGCCATCAATAATAATATACTCTACGTTGGGATAGCCTTGCAGCAAAACTGAGCGAATAGTTTCTTCAATAAACTGACCTTGGTTATAGCTAGGAGTGACGATGCTAATGCGGGGCCATTCAGAACCATCAGGCATCCGCTCTGGTAGAGGCTCGGTTTGTTCTGTCCAGGGCCATCCGGTTTTGCCAGGTGGAGGTGGGGGTAAGTCTTTAAGAGTTAGAGCAGTGTTAATAAGAGGCATTCTTGATAGAGATAAGGCTCCGTTTACTGTAGTTAAAAGTAAATCTGTAGAGGGGAATCACATAACCCCATGACTTCATACAGTTTTTCTTGATAAAATCCGGATAAATAGAGAGCGATCGCATCACAATTAATGAGGCAAATTACTTGACCGCTTCTAGATTAAGACTCACAGGATAGTACTTTCCGTTAATTAAGGCTTTACGATCCGAAAAATCATCAAAAGTCGTTAATTCACAGGAACCTGGTTGCCATTCTTGAACTTGCTTAAATCCCGTCTCGATCAAGAGATTTTTTAGGCTTGTCCTGTTAAAGGCTGTCAAGTGAAAGTTAAATTTATAGTTTTGACCTCCCATGAGCATACCAAGGATTGTATTAATATCACTACCATTATCATTGTAAATATTCAGTAGCAAATCAAAATCAGGCACAGATAAGCGCAAGGTTCCGTCTGTATTCAACACTCTAAACCACTCGTTTAACACTTTTATAACCTTACTATGAGGAATATGCTCCAGGCAATGACATGCATATATCAGATTTACGCTACTGTCTTTAAAAGGAGCCAGATTATCTATTGCGCGTATGTAATGTACATGGGGAGCAGGTAAGCCATCAATGTTGATGAACTTTGGATGATTAATAGAACCACAGCCTAAATGTAAATTGATTCCTTCGTTTTTCAAGTTTGGAAATGGAGGGCGCAGAAACTGTCTTTGAAGCTTTCCGTAAGCGGTTTTTGCTTCAAGCTCAAATGCACGCCATTGAGGACGATAGCGATCTCGAACTGATTTTGGGATATATTTCATTACTCGTATCCAAGCTTTTGCATAACTTGTCCGTGGTGTTCCCAAAATAGCTCTTGTAATTCTTGACTCATCTCTCGTTTCCATGCTTCACTTTTTCCTTTCCTGAAAAACTGGGGCCAGGTTTCATGCAGTTCTGCAAATGAAGGTAATTGGTTATTGATTCGAGAAAAATCACCCTTTATCTCTAAAGCTTCTATAGCTGTTTTAACTTGATGTAATGGTTCTTTGATCAAATCTTCAAACCGAATTGTAAATGTAAATTTACTTGGTTTATTCCACTGATATACATTTTGACTCCAGCTACCGTAATCACAATCAGATGAGATAATTAATTTTTTCAAAATTTCATTAAATTCATTCCAGCCAAACATAGATTTAATTTTATTTTTGTATGCTTTCCTAAGAGATTCGTTTTTAAATGAAAGAATATAATGTGCGTATGAAACCAAAGAATCTCGTCCATCTCTCACTAAATAAATTGCTGGACAATCATCAGATGGTAAGTGATGCGTTTTCACAAAAAATATTTTCTCTGAAGCCATCATTTCTTCATAACTTATTTCCCTTTTCTGATGACCAACTACATCTGCCACTCCCGTAAGCCGCTCAAACAGCGGATCGTCATAGATAGAGTAGGTTTTAATTCCATAAAATTGATTAATGAGAATACGAAAAAATGTATTTCCGGAGCGGGGATATGAAGCTAACCAAATAATCATTATTATTTTCCTAGTTCGATAAAATTAGAAGCAGATTTTTGAATCCTACATCTTAATGGAAGAGGGACTAAACCATGTATGTGAGATTCAAAATATGTTCCTGTATCGAAAACATCATATGCTGGAATACTAATCATTAAAGCATCTTCTATTTTTAAAATATATTCTCTCTTAGGTTTTGACAACCAAATACTGATGGTGTAGTCACCGCCAGCCAAGTATTTTTCTATATTTCTACATTCAAAAATGCATTTATTATTTCCCTTTAGCGAATCAATAATATAATGGGTAATTGAAGGAGATATCATGGCAACCTTTACACCACCAACAGTGGAAATAGTTAAACCAATACCGATATTTGAGTGAGGGGTTTCGGCGAAAATATCAAATTCAATTTTTAAATTAAAGCCATTGTAAAGATTGCTGTATTCTATATAATATTTTAAATTTGATATTACTATTCCATGTATGTCACTAAACCCTAGAATTTGTTTATGTTCATTTTTTGATAGACTGCTTATTGTATTTTTTTGATATTGGATTGCAACTGTTTTTGCAGAGTCTAGTTTTTTTATTTGACCTTGTTCTAGCAGTATACCCTTAGAACATAAAGCTTCCACTGCTGCCATATTATGGCTAACAAAAAGTACCGTTCGTCCTTCTTTCGCTACATCTCCCATCTTCCCCAAACACTTCTTCTGAAACTGTGCATCCCCCACCGCCAGCACCTCATCCACCACCAAAATCTCCGGTTCCAAATGCGCCGCCACCGCAAACGCCAACCGTACATACATCCCCGACGAATACCGCTTCACCGGCGTATCCAAAAACTTCTCCACTTCCGCAAAAGCGACAATCTCATCAAACTTCCGCTTAATCTCCGCCTTACCCATCCCCAAAATCGCACCATTGAGATAAATATTCTCCCGCCCCGTCAACTCCGGATGAAACCCTGTCCCTACCTCCAATAAACTCGCCACTCTACCCTTAATCCGGATACTTCCCTGAGTCGGTTCCGTAATCCGACTTAAAATCTTCAACAGCGTTGATTTCCCCGCCCCATTGCGCCCAATAATCCCAACCCTATCCCCCTGCTGAATCTCAAACGACACATCCTTAAGCGCCCAAAACTCCTCAACCGTCGGGTCAGAACTCCCCTTACCCAGAGGCTTCAGCAACCTGCGCCCCACAGACTTTGCCCCATTCGCAATAACATCCCGTAGCGCCGTATACCGTTCCTGCTTCTGGTGACCGATAACGTACTTCTTCCCTAAATTTTCGACCCGAATTATTGTATTAGACATACTGCAAAAAAGCTGCTATCTATAGATGCAATGCTTTGCCAATTTATCCGGAAAAATACAAAAACAGACTATTTATTTAAATAATTGAATTCTTTAAATAAAAAAAATCACGCTAATCAAGACCTGACTAAATTACGTCTGCAAACGTCCGCTCCACCTTTCGGAAATACCAAATCCCACTGGCAAACAACAGCGCCACTAAACCCAGCGACAACGTAAACCCTGGTAAATACAGCTTCGACTCACCCCCTAAAATCGCCCAACGGAAGCCATCAATCACCCCCACCATCGGGTTGAGCGAATAAATAAACCGCCACCCTTCTGGCACCAAACTACTACTAAATCCTACTGGGGAAATATACAGCCCAAACTGCACGATAAACGGCACAATGTAGCGAAAATCCCGATACTTAACATTCAGTGATGCTAACCACAACCCCACTCCCATCGACGCCATAAACGCAATGCCAATAAACAACGGTAGCGTCATAATCCGCCAACTGGGTACGAAATCATACCATGCCATCAACCCCAGCAAAATTATCCCCGAAATCATAAAATCGACGAAACTGACGATCACTGCACTCGTTGGCACGATTAAGCGGGGAAAATACACCTTAGAAATCAAATTGGCATTAGTAATCAAACTATTACTGCACTCAGAAAGGGAGTTGGCAAAAAACTGCCAGGGTAACATCGCTGCAAATACCAAAATTGGATAGGGCGCACCTGCTTCCGACGGCAACTTGGCAATTTTGCTAAACACCACGGTAAACACCATCATGGTCAGAAATGGTCGAATCAGCGCCCAAGCAATACCAATAATTGTCTGCTTATAGCGCACCAGAATATCCCGCCACGCTAGGAAATAAAACAACTCCCGATAACGCCACAAGTCTTTCCAATACTGCTGTTCGGTGCGACCCGCTTCAATGACTAACTCGGTTGGTTGAACCATTGCGATTAAAGTGCTGAATGTGTTCCATGGGTTACAGCTATCTGTTGCTAAACTCCGTAAACCTATTCACATCCTGTTGACCTGATCCGGATAAAATTGCTCAAATTGAGTCTTGCAGCACGGGTAATAAATCCCTAGTTACCATGAGGTGGGTAAGAGCAACCAACGATAATATAAGCATTTCCTTTCTTTATAGCTCTTGCCCACCCTACAGAAAATCGTCTTATTGAGACTGAGTAAGATGTGAGTCAAACCCTCGGTTTGTAGTCAGCGATATCAGCGTTTATAGCGATGACAGCGCAACTACGAACCTACAGCATTGTTCACGCCATCACCATACCGCCATCAACGTTGAACACCTGCCCGGTAATATAAGCAGCAGCCGGATCAGCGGCTAAAAATCGCACCATGCCCGCAATTTCCTCTGGCTTGCCATAGCGACCTAGAGGAATATATTTGATAATATCCTCCGATTTAATATCTTTGGTCATATCGGTTTCAATAAATCCGGGTGCCACGGCATTCACGGTAATCCCACGAGACGCTAATTCCTTCGCCACGGTTTTAGTAAACCCAATCACTCCCGCTTTGGCGGCGCTATAATTTGCCTGACCGGGATTGCCCATTTGCCCCGCAACAGAGGCAATATTAATAATCCGACCCGATTTTTGCTTGAGCATAATTTTACTGGCTGCCCGAGTACAGAAAAAGACTCCCGTCAGATTCAGGTCAATTACCGCCTGCCAATCGTCGGGTTTCATCCGCATCAGCAAGGTGTCGCGGGTAATCCCAGCATTATTCACCAGTACGTCTAAGCGACCAAATTTGTCTTTCGTCTCCTTGACGAGAGTCTCAACCTCGTCCAGTTTCGAGACATCTGCTTGAAGCGCGATCGCATCTCCCCCGGCTTCGGTAATTTTGGCGACAACCTCATCAGCAGCCCCACTGGAACTGGCGTAGTTAACCACCACCTTCGCCCCCTCTGCGGCTAATGCAAATGCCACAGCGCGACCAATTCCCCGCGACGCCCCAGTTATAATCGCCACGCGATCGCTAAGTTGGGCAGATGTCTGTGATGCTTCCATAAACAATACCTCTATCTATTCGCCGAAGTCAGCTCTTAGCATTTTGCACTAGAATCGAGCCAAACAACTAATAACAGTGATGTTTTGTTATGGCAGTTAAAAAACAGTTTGCCAGTTTTCAGGAACTCCTCTCTGGATCGGATGTACCCGTGTTGGTCGATTTTTACGCGACTTGGTGTGGTCCATGTCAGATGATCGCACCAACCCTCGAGCAAGTTGGTCTTCAGCTCAAGGGTAAGCTACAAGTGGTCAAAATTGATACAGACAAATACCCCCAGATTGCCTCTGAGCATCATATTGAAGCCCTGCCCACCCTGATACTCTTTAAGGATGGCAAAGCAGTGGAACGGATTGAGGGGGTTGTCTCCGACAAGCAGCTTATGGAACGACTAAAACCTTTACTTTGAACAACCACAGAGACGTTCCGCCGGAACGTCTCTACCCAGGCGGAACTTGGTATCAATATCCCTTGATCAACTTCAGGATGCTGTCGTCGATTCTGGGGAATCACTCGGTCCAGTCGTGGCTTTCTTTTTTTCCTGTTCCCGTTGTTCCCGTTTTTTGCGATCGGCTTTGATCGCGTCTTCAATGGCAATCTGGGCTTGAGCCATTTTTTCCAGGTTGCTGCGATACAACTCCAAGTCTTTCTGTAGTTTCTCTTGGGGAAGATGCAAAGTTTGACCGATTCGCTGGAGCATTTCCATCGACTGTTTCGCGTCTTGAACTAGCTCCGGTTCTGCCTGTTCCAGAAGGGTATACAAGCCAATGGCAAACAGACGAGAGTATTTAAACTTAGGATTATCTGCGATCGCGGCAACCGTTGTATGAATATCCTCAGCACCCTCTAAAGGTGTTGGTGAACCAAACCAGTCAACCAGTTCTTGCGCCGATAAACGCCCGACTGCGGCTTTCAGTTTTTCAGCATCATCCTGATACTGTTGCGGATTACCTCCCACCGCCTGACAAAGGGCGTTAAAAATGGATTCTTTATCCCGTTCCGGTCGATAGCCTTGCATGAAGCGGTTAAAGGAGGCGACCACACCTAAAACATAGATGGGATCATACTTAAAATCCACATTGACCGCCAGCAAATGCATCTCGACCATCAATTCTTCTACCACCCGTCGGTAAATCGAGTTGATTGGACGGGTGTGATAGTTATAAAAATCTCGTTTCGTATCCGAGACGGTGCGAACGTTACTCACAGAGCAAAATATAAAGGATATTTTTTACCATTGTCTCGCTTGAGTTTCACCCTAGGGGATAGAGTCTCAATCGAGTCATTCCTTCCATCTTACCAGTTTATTTCCACCAGCCCACTTAGTATAATGTCTCTTGGCTTGATCTAACTCAATTTAGCTGTTCCGGCAAGAAGCCCCGCCCCATAATCTCTGATGTGGGGACGGGATGAATTGCCAGTCACCCTGGTAAAATTTTGGACGTAGGTTAAGCAAACCAAGAGCGAAAGCCGCCTACAAATTGAACCGGGACAACTGAAAGTATGGGGTTTTACAGGGAATTGTGCAATCATCGCCAGCCTCTTGTATGTAAAACTTTCAAGGAACACAGGTAGAGCGAGAATTTTCTCTACTCCTTCTCCGGTGGGGCAGCACGGGGAAGTAAAGCCAAAGCTCGTGAAATGTCCTATGCAATAGCAGGAGTCAACGAGAAGCCCGCGCTATAATCTTTGATTTAGCGACGGGAGCTGTCACCGACGATAGCCTCACCCTCTTTGCCGAACAAGCACCGATTACTAACCTCGATCGCCCCTACCGTCAACGGATTCTGCGGCTGTATCAAAGTGACCAATCCTCCACGGGGTTACAGGTACAGTATTATCAGATCAAAAACCCAGACGCCGTTCGCGGTGCAGGTTGTCACCCCGAATTGTTGCAGCAGCTTACCCGCGAAGATATTACAGTCTTACCCGATTGTCGTCTGAACGTGCAGATGCAGCAAATCGGTTTGAATAATTATGAATTTACCACTACTTCAGCCAGCGATCGCCCTTGTCGCTTTAGTTATCAGGGCAATAATTACCAAGTCTCTCTCGGCTTTGAAGTAACAGCCGATGAATTTCGCAGCTACGATAAAGGCATCGACCCTAGTACCGGAAAAGCCACTTGGGGAGCCTTACTCGGTCCATTTCGATTTACCAAACGCCAAGACTTCGCTGGGGAACTGCCAATTTAATCGGTTGAGTAGCTGATTGGGTGGGGACTGTTCTCCTGTACAGGTTGTTTGGGAGTGAGTGAACGACCTACACTTTGGTATGAATCCCTTGCGTCAGGTTGCCATACTCCGAGGTACACCTTCCAAAGCTTCTTGCTCCGTTTCAAAAATTTCAAACACGGAGTCCATCATCGTGACTTCAAACACCAGTTTGGCTTCGGGATGGACATTACAGATGCGAAAGCTACCTTTAACCTTGTCCGCATCGCGCATACCCGCGACTAGAGAGGTTAAACCCGAACTGTCAATAAAGTTAACCTGACTGAGATTAACCACCACATGGCGGCTGAGTTTGGAAATGCATTCTTGTAATTTCAGGCGAAATTGCCAAGCTGTGGTAATGTCCAGGCGTCCAATTGGTGCCAAAACAATAACTGTTGTACCATCTTTGGTCGTGTGTGTTTTTTGATCAATATGAATCATATAAAGACCTCCTTGAGCAGCAGTAGCTCCCCTTGACATCACAAGAGGAGCCATACAGGGTTTGGGTATCAATTCCGTTACTTAGGCGTTGGGTGAATTGTTGAAACAACAAGTAACTTAATCGGGCAACCTACGCTACTTAATCCATTACAAAAGACTTACCCAAAGTTACCCAAAACTGGACATCCTTGGGAGTACAGGCTTGGTTACCAAGCCCCTACGGTTCCTGCTTCATCCTAGCAGTGATGGCACTTAACCAGTCCACAGGCTTAACATCGGGTGTAACTCACCCTAGAAAGATTGCCAGGGTGGTTTTTGCGTTAGCAATCTCTTCTGTATTGTACATATTCCCAAGTGAGGTCAGGACAAAGTGGACGCTATTTTTGTGCCAAATTTTGGTAAAGATGACTCTCAATGAGTCCAGTTTGTCCAATCTTGAGGTTTGAGGAACGTTTCGTACAGTTCAGCCTCTGGTGTATTCGGTTCGGGTTGGTAGCCATATTCCCAACGAACTAAGGGAGGGAGAGACATGAGAATCGATTCGGTACGTCCGTTCGTTTGCAAGCCAAAGATCGTTCCTCGGTCATACACCAAGTTAAACTCGACATACCGACCCCGGCGATAAAGCTGGAAATTGCGTTCGCGATCGCCATAGTTCATATCCCGCCGCCGCTCAACAATTGGCACATAAGCAGGCAAAAACGAATGACCGCACTCCTGAACCCAGGCAAACAGTTGTTCCCAGGTTCGGGGTTCTACCGCCCCCAGTTCCTTGCTGTAGATGGCTGCTGCTTTTTCTGGGTGGGGACCTTTATACAATTCCCCGGTTCCGTCTTGATAGTCAAAAAACAGTCCGCCAACGCCTCGTGTTTCTTGACGGTGTTTGAGATAGAAATATTCATCACACCAGCGCTTGAATACGGGATAGTACTCGGAGTGATGATTGTCACAAGCGGTTTTTAGGGTTTTATGGAAATGAGCCGCATCTTCGGCAAAGGGGTAGTATGGCGTTAAATCGGCTCCTCCACCAAACCACCAAACAGGTCCTGCCTCAAAGTAACGATAATTTAAGTGAACCGTGGGAATATAAGGACTGCGCGGATGTAGCACCATAGATGTACCCGTGGCATAGAAGCCATGACCTGCGGCTTCTGGACGTTGGGTTAAAATCGAGGGCGGAAGTTGAGTCCCCCATACTTCAGAAAAATTAACACCCCCCTGTTCAAAGACAGCACCATCCCGGATTACACGAGAACGACCCCCGCCTCCTTCTTCCCGCTGCCAAGAATCTTCCTGGAACTGACCCGCACCATCAAGTTCTGCCAAGGAGTCACAAATAGTGTCTTGGATCTGTTGCATGAACTGCTTCACTCTATCCCTAGAGTCAGTTGCAGGTAAGGAACGATTAGGATTTGTGGTCGGTGTCTGAGATGCGGTCATAATTTCAATAGTAAATACAGTATTACCTAAACCAGAAGGCTATGGTTAGGCATTTTAAGGGTTCCAGGCTCTATTTTAAAGGTTTATGGTGTCAACTATGCCAACTAATTGCTAAGTAGTCGGACAAAGCTCAGCTCCCTACCCCCACCGCCAAACTTATTCAGCAGACCCTACTTAATCGTTGGGTGCGATCGCCAATAGGGTCGATGGCGTAGCAATACCGTGTCTTGCCGAATTAAGGTGACATCCTCCCACACCAAATTGGAAATTATGGTATAAACTACCCAGACCTGCTAAGAGCTGAGGTCTGGGTTTTTAGTAGCCCTGAAGTCATCAAACAAGCTAAGCTGAACATACTTAATAGTTCGGCTTAGCTTGCACGATAACCCCGTGCCTCCAGGCTGGTTTATAGACAGCCCCACAAGTGCAATATTATTGGCTCCATTAAAGTCGGCATCTCCATGCCAACCACAATGCCCACATTTGAAAGTCTTGCCACTACGGTAAGACTTTCCTTTTACCGGGTGAATGTGTAGGCAATTGTGACACATTTGGGAAGTATAGGCAGGGGGGATTGGGATAACTTGAACACCTGCCCCAAGCGCTTTGTACTCAATGAACATTCGCAGTTGGTAGAATGCCCATGAATTTGAGCGTCTACGTTCCGTCTTGCTTCTGGGTTGCTCGTTGGTTCTTTCCCTGATTCCCGTAAGGTCTTCTATAGCAATAGAGGCACTATACTCAACTGCTCGTCTGACCACTGATTTGGAGATGTTGTGATTGAGCCATTGCTGGTAGCGTCTCTCTCGTCCCGACAGCCGTTTCAGGATTTCTCGACATCTACGCCGAGTTGTCCTCGTGCCTTTCGAGGCTTTCTTCTGGAGAGACGCCCTAACTTTATAAAACTTGTCTCGCACTGACTGAATGTGCTTACCGTCCCACTTTTTGCCCTCTGATGTAACGGCGATGTCGCGCCGCCCTAAGTCAATACCGTGAACCTTGTCGGCAATTGGCGAGTCTTTTGCATCGTCTTTGATTTGGATGTGCAAGTAGAAGTGACCATCACGGTGTTTGCTTATGTGAGCAGAAGTCGGGTTTCTCCCTTTGAGTTTTCCTCTTTGGTAGTTGCCGACTTTTAATTCAACTCGCTCTCTACCGTGAGTAGTTGCAAGGCTTACCGTCCAATCCTGTTCGCGAAACCGAAACAAGTCTTTGTCACAGTCCATGCTGGTTGGGGCAAATCTTTTAACAGGTTTGCCTTTTAGCTTGGCTACCTTGCGGTTGGCAGCTACACGCGCACAAGCCCTAACTGCCATGTTTGCCACCAGATTGAATTTTTTCTTGATGGTTTGGTAGACTAAGGACTGGATAGCAATTTTGTTGGTCAGCTTAGGGTTTGTGTTTTCGTTCACGTAGTTACAAGCGTCCGCAAACGCCTGAAGAGTTGCCTCTAAGAAGGCAACTTGTTCAGGAGAGGGTTGGAGCTTTACAACTATTGTGAGAACTTGTTTCATGGCTAAACTATACCACCTCATGGGATAGAAAGAGAGAGATTGAAAATACTTCGGGGATTGACCCCTCGCATTTTCCGCTATCCCCCTACCCCTTACTTCGTTGAAGGGGTAGCCCCTCGCGATTCGGGTGGGTTTCCCCAAATCACTTTGAGGATTTCCTGGTTACTCCCCTTCGACTACGCGGTAGCTGAGCCTGTCGAAGCTCAGGGGATTGCGCCACTTGCCTAGGTTGGTTTTCACCAACCCCCGGTAGATCGACTGCACAGGCAGTTTCCTTTTCCGCTAGCCCAGCGGTACCAATTAACTCTATTCCTCGGTTTCTGATTACCTGACCACTGGCAACATCCCTATCGGTTTTGTAACCGCAGTGAGGGCAATCATGTACCCGAACACTCAGGTCTTTTTTGACTTCACCTTTACATTCAGGACACTCCTGAGAAGTGCCTCTGGCATCAACAACACCAAAAAACTTTCCACGCTTCCAACACACATATTGGGTAATGGTACGGAATTGACCAAACCCCCCATCAAGCATCTGCTTACCTAACATCCCTTTGGCGCTAACTCTATAGTCTAAATCTTCCATGAAAACCATATCGCCAGCGTCGCAAAGGGCGTGAGCTTGCTTGAAGTGAAAGTCTTTCCTGATGTTGTCAATGTGGTGGTGAAGTCTGGCTACCTTGAGTCGTTGCTTCTCATGGTTTTTTGACCGCTTCTGTTTCCTAGACAGCCTGCGTTGCAGCAATCTCAGCTTGCTTTGCAGCTTCTTAAGAAATTTAGGCGGCTTGACAACAACTCCATCGCTGGTCGCCAAAAACTTCTCTAGCCCTATGTCTACCCCAATTGGGTGTCCATGAGGTTTTGGATCAGGGACACTGACATTACACTGGATGTTGATTGATGCATACCATTTATCAGCTTTACATAAGATTCGCACCTGTTTAACCGTAAAGCCAGATGGAATAGGGCGGTGCAGGTTGATTGGGATTGTCCCCAATTTTGGCAGTTTGACATGGAGGTTCGTTACTGGATTCTCCTTGAACTGAGGGAATAGCAACGACTTAAACTGCCCAACCTTCTTAAACCTAGGAAAGCCAAACCCGCGAGATTTGAAGTAGTCCCAACCTTTATGCAGTTGCTTTATTGTCTGCTGAAGGACTTGAGAGGGAACTTCCTTTAACTTGGGGAATTCCTTCTTAGCTTTCGGCAAATTGTTAAGCTGCCTCACTTCACCGGGAAATGGGGTTTCTGCTGGGATGATGTACTCATGCACCCGGGAACATCTATCAATCAAACATTTGCGACTATTGCACCAATCCTTTATCTCCCCCAGTGCATAGTTGTAAGCACGGCGGCAAATTTCCATCCACTCAATCAATCGTTGTTCTTGAGCGGCATCTGGATAGATTCGGTAACGATAGTTAAATGTCAGCATACTCCTATTATAAAGCATTTACCAGTCAACTGTGTAGCTTTAAATGTCAATTTAGAGTAACATTGAGTCACCTAAATTGACCTTGGGGAGTCGTGTTCGAGAGCGCTGAATCTTATGTTACAGCGTGGGTCTTACGACTCCCCAAACCCCTGCTAAGATAAACAATGCTGAAGCGTCGCGATAGGAGGCGTGTTGTGATCCTAAATTTTTCCTTTAAGCTAATCGCAGGTCAAGAGGGGCTTTGGTGCAAATTTTCCCTCTTTCGGACTTATCGCGCCCTCAGTAATGCTCCGGTGGACGTTCTTTGGCAAAAATTAATCAATTTGGCAGATGTCTCCTGGAATCCTTTGCTCTGTAGTACGAATGCACCGATAGGCTTAATCCCGAAACCTGGCTTGATTTACCAGGTAGTGACACGCTTGATTCCGATTCCGGTGCGAGTGTTTGTCGAACGGGTATTACCGGGTGAATTAATTAGCGTCCGGATGCTGGCAATTCCGGGGGTGGAAAATCGAGTGACATATCGGGTGGAGTCAGGCTTGTGCGGAACGTATGTCTCCTTTTCGGTGACAATGCGGGGATGGCTATCTCCCTTACTATGGTGGTTTATTCGCCCCTATGCTGCCCGTGTCGCGGCTGAATTAGCTCAAGCGGCAGAACAGGGCGTGGTTGTTTAGAGCAAGCTGAGGGAGCTGGGGAAGCTGGGGAAGCTGGGGGAGCTGGGGGAGCTGGGGAAGCTGGGGGAGCTGGGGAAGTTGGGGAAGATGGGAGACAAAATTTCTATAACCCATTACCCTATTGCATAAGACACACCGAGCGAAGTCGAGGTGTTGCCTATTGCCTATTGCCTATTGCCTATTGCCTATTGCCTGTTCCCTGTTCCCTGTTCCCTGTTCCCTGACAAATGATAAATAACGAATGAGCAATCAGCCGTAACCTATTAAGATTAATGAAGATATTTGTCCCGGCACATTGTCACCCTAGGAATTTGTCCTGATTATGGTTGATACCCATTCAGTTTTAGACGTACTACGCCCCGTGCAAGACCCTGAACTCCAAAAGAGTTTGGTGGAATTGAATATGATCCGCAACGTGAAAATCGACGGCGGGACGGTTAGCTTTACACTGGTGTTAACCACACCAGCCTGTCCGTTGCGAGAGTTTATTGTGGAGGATTGCCAAAAGGCGGTGAAGCAGCTTCCGGATGTGGAAGAGGTTGTGGTGGATGTGACAGCAGAGACACCGCAGCAGCAATCGTTACCCGATCGCCAAGGGATTGATGGCGTGAAAAATCTAGTCGCGATTTCCAGTGGGAAGGGCGGTGTGGGCAAAAGTACCGTGGCGGTGAATGTGGCAGTTGCCCTCGCCCAGACAGGGGCGAAAGTGGGTCTGATTGATGCTGATATTTATGGACCTAATACCGCCGCGATGCTGGGATTAGCGGATGCCAAGGTGATGGTGCAACAGGGTCCTCAAGGAGAGGTACTTGAACCCGCTTTTAACCATGGCATTAAATTGGTGTCGATGGCATTTCTGATTGATCCCGATCAGCCAGTGATTTGGCGCGGACCGATGTTAAATGGTATTATTCGCCAGTTTCTGTACCAGGTGAATTGGGGAGAATTGGATTATCTGATTGTGGATATGCCACCGGGAACCGGAGATGCTCAGTTGACCTTAGCCCAAGCTGTACCTATGGCTGGGGCGATTATTGTGACAACGCCTCAAAATGTAGCGCTCTTGGACTCCCGGCGCGGCTTGAAGATGTTCCAGCAATTGGGGGTTCCGGTATTGGGCATTGTTGAAAACATGAGTTATTTTATTCCACCGGATCTGCCCGATCGCCAGTATGATCTGTTTGGATCAGGAGGCGGCGAAAAAACTGCTCAGGAATTAGGGATACCCTTACTGGGATGTATTCCCCTAGAAATTAACCTGCGGCAAGGGGGCGATCGCGGCTTACCCATTGTTGTGGCTGAACCGGAGTCGGCATCAGCTCAAGCGCTGATCGCGATCGCCAAGGCGATTGCGGCAAAAGTGTCTGTTGCTGCCCTAAGCCGCCATTGAATGCTGATTAGAAACCCTAGGAGAAGACGGGGAAAAAGGAATTATAGGGTTAAACTATAATTCCTTATTCCCTATCCATCCTTATTTTCAACTAGCCTAGGATTTGATCAGGGATTATCCAAAATAGTTTGGAAAAATTCCTGAACAGGGCATCTTCAGAGCGCTAATTGCTAAAAACGTCAATCGCATTCCCCAACGATTATGTTCCAAAAGTCATTGTCCCGTACCCAAATGCGCTGGCTTATGTTCCTGAGCCGATGGCAGGAACTAGACTGGCAGCTATTATTTGTTACCATAAGTCTCACCTTCCTCGGTGGGGTAATGATTCGCAGCGCCGAAATGAATGAGGGGCTAACCGATTGGTGGTGGCACTGGATCATTGGGGGTATTGGTTTAACGCTGTGTCTACTTATCGCGCGATCGCGTTACGAAATCTTACTCCAATGGCATTGGATGGTTTATGGGGTGACGAATATCGCCTTGTTTGCGGTGATGATTATGGGGACGACGGCAAATGGCGCACAACGGTGGCTGAATATCCTAGGTTTTCACGTTCAACCGTCGGAATTTGCCAAAATTGGCTTGATTATCACCCTCGCCGCGATTATCCACTGGCAACCGGCTTCAACATTAAATGCAGTATTTCGCGTCTTAGCTATTGCGGCAGTTCCCTGGCTATTTGTATTTTTAGAGCCAAACTTGGGAACCTCATTGGTGTTTGGTGCGATTACGATGGGAATGCTCTATTGGGGCAATGCTAATCCCGGATGGTTAATTTTATTCGTGTCTCCCATCGTTTCCGCGATCATGTTCAATGTATTTTTGCCGGGATGGTTTGTCTGGGTAGGAGCGATGATGCTGATTGGTTGGCGGACTTTACCGTGGTCTTTCTTTGGTGGGATTGGAGCATTGGTTGCCAATGTGATTTCGGGGGGATTAGGAAACTTGTTGTGGGGATTGCTTCAAGATTATCAAAAAGACCGATTGCTTCTTTTTTTAGATCCGGATAAAGATCCCTTAGGCGGAGGATATCACTTGATTCAGTCTCGAATTGCCATTGGCGCAGGTCAACTCACGGGAAGAGGACTGCATCAGGGGACGCAAACCCAACTCCACTTTATTCCGGAACAGCACACCGACTTTATCTTTTCTGCCATTGGTGAAGAACTCGGATTTATTGGTTGTTTGCTTGTCCTATTTACTTTTTGGCTATTGTGTTTACGGTTAGTGATTATTGCCCAAAATGCTAAGGATAACTTTGGCTCACTATTGGCAATTGGTGTCCTATCGATGATTGTGTTTCAAACGGTGATCAACATCGGCATGAATATTGGTTTAGCCCCGATTACCGGGATTCCACTACCGTTGTTAAGTTATGGGCGATCGGCATTACTGGCAAATTTTTTAGCCATTGGATTAGTGGAATCGGTTGCCAATCACCGACACCGATTGAAGTTTTAGTCATGGGTCATTGGTCATTTGTCCTTATGTAAGGATAGGACTTTGGCAAATGCTCTATATGTAGGGTGTGTTAGCGTAGCGTAACGCACCTTGACTAATATATAGGGTTTAGCTGCGTAAGGTTTGAGGACAAATTAGCTAACCTATCAGCTAGCACATTATAGTAAGCTGAAGAGATAGAGATTTAGGGGTAAAAATTGATGATTCTTCCTGGCTCAATTGTGCGCGTTATCAACGGCGATGACACTTACTACAAATTTGAAGGGATAGTCCAGCGTATCGGTGATGGAAAAGCAGGTGTGCTGTTTGAAGGCGGCAACTGGGATAAAATTGTCACGTTCAATTTATCGGAACTCGAAGAAGTGAACCCTAAAGGCAAAAAATAAACAGGACTTGTAACCTGTGACCAGTTATAGCGAACAAAATGATTCGTGAACCAGAATAGATTATTTTAAACACGGGAAAAAGACGGTTTTTATTATCTCTGTTTCCTGTTTAATCTTCTTGTCTGTTCACGTTTCATTAAATCTATCTATAAAAAAATAGCCAATACAGCAGCAGATTTTGTAACAAATGACAAATGACGAATGACAAAGGACTAAACTATGCGTCTTCCTTTACCCCAGTTTACGGCTGGAGAACGCCCTGATAATCACATTGCGGAAGTCATAGAAACAGCAACTACAGAATTTTTGGCACAATGCCTAGAGCCAGAAGATTTGAGTTTTCCTGTCATGCCACCTTTTGGCAGTTGGGTCAAATCCGTTGATGAAAAATCGGGAAATCAGGTTATGGCAGTTGTTTACCATGCCACAACTAGCCCAATTGATTCAGTTCACCGGGCTGTCGCTTTAGGATTGTCACTGGCAGAATTGCGAGAGCAACAACCGCAAATTTTTGCCATGCTGAAAACGGAGTTTCGGGCGGCGATTGTTGGGTTTATACCGCCTGGTGAGGGACATAATGGTGACCAACCCCCTAGAGGACGAGCCTATCAATATTTGCCTCCTCGTCCGCCGCAAATTCATCAAGCTGTCTATCAATGTCAACCAGACGAGATTATTTACTTTAGTGAACAATTGGATTTTTTACGCACCCTTCTCTTAGTCACTGGAGCGCCAGTGGAAGCGTTAACGGCGGCAGCGATCCGAGAAATCTATCAAATCCGTAAGGGCGATCGCGACTGGTTAGTTCAAGCAGGGCGAACCTTAAGTGTTTTACTTAAGGATGATTATGACCGTTTGCGGTATATTTTGAGTCAACTGCATTGGTAAGTAGTGGCGTGGCACAGCTAAAATGGTGGATTAGCATTGTAGGGGCGCACGTCGGTCATCCGTGTCAACTTAAGCTCAACCCCTCACCCCCAGCCCCTCTCCCACGCCGGGGAGAGGGGAGTAAGAGATTCTGGACGCTAGATTGAAAATGTCTTGACTTTTAACCGCTCCAGATGATTCATCGCATTACATTTTCGTTGCTCAGTACAGTTCTTTTGTTGTCTTGCTCAACAAACCCTCAACCCGTTTCTACTCCGGCTAATAGCCCAGACACGACAACAGTAGCAGAAACTCCTGATCAGCCATTGCCAGACACTATTAGTAATCAAGTCAAAGTTACCCTTGCCGATCGCCTGAATGTTACTGTTGATCAACTGGCAATTGGTCGCCACAGCCGCGAAACCTGGTCAGACGGCTGCTTAGGGCTGGGGGGACCGGCTGAATCATGCCTAGCCGCCCTAACAGAAGGCTGGCAAGTTGAGGTGATTGATACCCAAAGCGACAAACGCTATTTTTACCGAACCGATTTGTCGGGCGATCAGATTCGCCTATCTACCCTGGAAAACAATTTGCCGCCGTCAATCCGCGATCGCATCTTTGAAACTGCCCGATCCAGTGGATTGAAACCCTCTGAAAGTTTAGGAATTATCGATGCTGATCCCCAAACTTGGAATGGCTGTTATGGGCTTGCTGATCCTAATCAACTCTGTACGGAGATTGCTATTCTAGGCTGGCGTGCTGTCATCAGCGACGGTGTTCAATATTGGATTTATCACACCGATAACTCTGGTGATACGATTCGCCTTAATGAAACCGCCAGTAGTCGTGGTGCCGTTCCCAGGTTCATTCCCATGGTGAATCCCCGTATGCTGGGCGACGAAACAGTTTTCCAAAACACAATCAGCCACGAGTCGGGTGAGCAAGAAACATTAATGTTGGAGAATGATGAACGCTTGATTTATATTCAAGAGCGTGATGGCGAGGTGATGAATCAGGAAACTAAAACGGTTCGTCAGTCGCAAATCCAAGCGCTGTTGCGTCAGCTTGAGGCGTCCAACTTTTCCCATTTCGATGGGATTCGCTATCAGCCACCCGTGTCAGATGATGATGAAGCGCCTACGGTTACATTCACCGCCCGTTATGGCACTGTTGAGTACAGCAAGTCCAGTGTTGAAGCATTGCCCACTGAACTACAAGCGGTTATTGAAGAATGGGGTAATGTGGTTGAACAGATGGATCAGGCAGAATAATATTTAGACGTTGCTGAAGCCTTGACTTCTCCATGTTTTGAAAAACATGGATTCTGAGATGTTGTTACACGACGGGTTAAAACTACGTCGTTTCACTCTTTCTCGATTTGATAGTTTAGATTAGCGATCGCACTAACTCAGGACAACCATGACTCAATCTCAACCACCACTTCCCCAACCCCAGTTAGATCCTCAGGGGATTACTTTCGATCAGTATGCCGAATTTACGCCAGAAAAGCTAGAACTGAGCAACGGCTATTTGGGGTATGGTGGACAAGACCAAACGGGGTTTCATTTGGCGGTTTTAACCAATATGGGGCTATTAGCTGCTATCCAACACATAGGCGTGTCGCTATGGGTAGACGCCCTGAATCACTATTTGCGGCAAAGGTTGGAAGCGGTAAATGCTGAACCCGAAGTCGCTGAAGCGATGATCAATCGGTTGAATCGAGCCATAGAAGACTTGGAGGCGATCGCAGAGTATTTTGTGGAAATACAAGATAACACTCAAAGTGGTTAATATCTAACAAACTTTATGAAAAAACCATAATAATTAGCTGCTCATAACATGAGGAAAGTGTCAGCGTTAGCTCAATGTATTCTCGCCCTAGTTTTAGCCATTTGGGGCGTTAAGCTACTATTGCCAGACCGCAATGTATGGGGCAATCCTCAATTTGAAACATTAATGATGCAATGTCAAATTCCATCGACAGAAGCAATCATTCGTTTATATCAGGGAAATGGAGGTGCAACGGTTGCTTATTGGTACTCCGTTACTTTTGATCATGGTAAATTTCCTGGAGAAAAACAGATTTTTCATGCTTATGCATACCCATCTATTCAATCCATTGATTGTCATACTGATGGAATTACTGTGTTTACAGATGAGCAAGACTTTAATTTAACCCTTGAACAAATAAAGAATCAATTAATAAAGCAACCCATAGGATTCTATAAGGGAGAACTCCAACAAAAATCTATTCAACCGCTACGGATATTAACGTTGAGTTCTGGAGTATTGTTAGAATCAATCAGTGTCTGGATTTTGAGCAGGAGTTTCAAACAATTTCGTGCTTCCCGACATCCTGGACATCCCCGCAATTCTCGGACTTCGTGAAATGTCCCAATTGCAGCCACACCCCAGTTTGAGAAACAATACAACTATCCCGTATACAAGTAGGAGTTATGTCTGAACAGTTTACCCAACAAGTCAGCGATCGCATCTGTAAGCACATGAATGAGGATCATGGTGACGCGATCGCGCTTTACGCCCGTACCTTCGGGAATTCTCCCGATACTGAGTCGGCTCAAATGCAGTCCATTGATGCGACAGGGATGAATTTAATCGCCCAACGTCAGGGTGAGTCGGTTCCCTTACGCATTGAATTTGATCACACCCTCAAAGACTCTGAAGACGCCCATCACACGTTAATTGACATGGTGAAGCAAGCCAGAGGTGCAGCTAAATCAACCTAGCGACGTGATAAATTAACGGAGCGGCTATCAACGCGGGTAAAAAGGACGCAACACGGATGTGGGTCAACTGTAACAGGTTGATTCCCGTCCCCAAAATCATTAATCCCCCTACCCCGGTAATTAGGAGAATGCGGGGATCAGTGGCGGGATCAGGGATTGCTTGCGCCAAGACTCCCGCCACCAGCGAAATTCCGCCCTGATAGACTAGAATTACAATAATCGAAAAACCCACACCAATTCCAAAACTACTCGAAAGTGCGATCGCGGCGATTCCATCCATCACGGCTTTGAGTGTCAGCAAGGTATCGTCACCCGTCAAGCCATTATTCAGACTCCCCAGCAACGTCATTGGACCCACACAAAACAATAAGCTAGCCGCCACAAATCCTTCTGTGAACGCACCACTTCCGCGAAATCGAGTCTTCAGCCAATGTCCCACGGATTGCAGTCTAGCTTCAATTTGCCACCATTCTCCCAGTAATCCTCCCAAGACAATGCTAATCAGTGCCAACACCACACCATCAATGCGCCCTGCTTGCACCTGAGTCATACTCGCCGCCATGGTGACACCCAGAAATAGGGTAAGAAGTCCTACCCCTTGGGTGATAATTTGTTGCATAGGTTTAGGTAAACGGTGCTTGAGTAACAACCCGACAGTAGTACCAATCGCTACCGTTATCACATTTATCCAAGTGCCGCTTGTCTTAGCAAAGAAATCAGTTAGCAAAACATTAACTGTTAACGTTAATAGTGGCGTAGCATACTTAATTTAATACATTAACCATTAGCCCAGAAACCGTAGGGGCGCAAAGACTTGCGCCCGATTCAATGGTAAAATCTATTCCACAATTTTAGCTATGTCAGTCCAGTAGTGCCGTGGCACACTTAATTTGATAGATTAGCTTGGGTTCGTAGTAAGGGCTTCAGCCCTAGATTTTGTTGGGTTTCCTGGCGTCAATCCAACCTACAATCTATCCCACAATTTTAGCTGTGCAACGCCGTTCCCTTACTACGAACCTAATCTAATATAGTATTTAATCCATCTTGGCTCAAGGAGTGTTCTATGGCTTCTCCCTTTCCCGGCATGAATCCTTATTTAGAAAATTCGGCATTTTGGTCAGAAGTACATAATCGCTTAATTGTAAACCTTGCTGACTTTTTAGCCCCGCAAATTCCGCCACAATATCGGGTGGCAATTGAGCAGCGCACGTATTTAAGTGATGAGTCAGATTCGGTTTTGTTAGGAATTCCTGATGTCTCTGTATTTTCTCAACAGAAGAATACTAAACCAACGGCATCAACCGCCACCTATCCCGATACATCTGAAGCTGTAACCGTAACAATGCCTGTACCCGAACCTATCAAAGAGAGTTATTTAGAAATTAGAGAAGTCGCCACCAGTTATGTTGTTACAGTGATTGAAATTATATCGCCTAAAAATAAACGTGCAGGTGAAGGGAGAAAGGCTTACGAACGGAAGCGCAAAAAAGTATTAACGACGACTGCTCATCTCGTCGAAATTGATTTACTTCGAGGGGGAAAGCCGATGGTATTTTTAGGCGAAGTCCCTCTTTCAGATTATCGAATTGTGGTGAGTCGAGGCGATTGCCGTCCTCTAGCCCAATTGTATGGGTTTAGCGTGCGAGATGTGATTCCCTCGTTTGGATTACCGTTACAGTCAGAGGATCTAGAACCTCTGGTCGATTTACAAACGTTGTTGAATGGTGTATATGAACGTGCCAGATACAATTTAGCGATTGATTATAATCAAGAACCCGTTCCACCGTTGTCGGAAAAAGATGCGGTTTGGGCAGATAGACTCTTGCGAGAAACAGGGCATCGAAATAATTAAGAATAGGACTTAAACTTGCTTTTACATTGAATCGCAATTTGTAGAAAACTCTTCATTAGCATCCATGTCTATTTAAGTTACAGCCCTCACCCCCAGCCCCTCTCCCACACTTGGGAGAGGGGAGCAAGAAAAGACTTCATTATGATTATTTCCCCTTCTCTCATCCAGGGAGAAGGGGTTAGGGGATGAGGGTAAAATTTTGAGTTTCACGGCATATAATTTTGACCTAACGCGCTGAAGAGTCTGGTATGGCACATAAATGTGTAGGGGCGGGTTTTACTACTATCTTTTCGGTTGCACCCAGATGTGAATAAACTCGCCCCGATTCGTCGGTTTCGTGAGTGTATTTGACAAGTCAGATTACCGTGAGGGTACACAACCAAAAAGGTTACCAATATTGGTTTTCACCTTAAGTAAAACCAAAGCTTCATGAATTTCCCCTACCCTCGCTTATAACCGTAGTACCAACGACTCGTCGTATTCCCCACATTTCTTACCGTATGAGATTCTTTTGCCGGAATCAGCACTTCCTCTCCGACTTGGGGACGAAATGTTTTCCCTTGAAACGATAACTCAATGTCTCCTTCCAAAAGGATTATCAGTTCATCCGTATCGTGGACATAATCTGCCCACACCTGTCCCGGTGAATCAGTCCAAATCCCGCAACTAAAGCCTCGGTTTTGCCAGTCGTTTTTAACAGTAGAATAGTCCATAGTGAACTGACACAGCTAAAATTGTCGAATAGATTGAGTTCGTAGTGAGGGCTTTAGCCCTCTCAAGCTAGGCGTTAAAGCACTAAAGTGCTTACTACAAACAAAGCCCTATTTTAGTTGTGCCAAGCCAGTAGGTTGGGTTGACGCCAGGAAACCCAACCAAAGATAGAGACTAAGGTTCCCTACTACAAGCCTGACAGGATGGGCTATTCGACAGAAACGGATTTCACATCTACCGTAGCTTCCGGTGCGGTACTGGTTTCTTCAGTGACGACTCCCGCTTGGCGAGATTTAGCCAAATCAATCAACCACTGCGACATCTCAGACACCAGCAGCGTCAGCACGACAACATCATCAATTTGCCCGACAATTGGAATTAAATCTGGGGCGATATCAATGGGACTAAATACGTAAAGGATAGTACCTAAGACTATCCACCAACGGTATTTAGGATTGCGAACCGCGTTACGATACCAGTTATATATGGATTGGATTGAAAAATTATTCATCAGTATTCCCCGACAGCTACCTTTCATCTTGCCAAATTCATCCCGGAACCCCTGGGGGGATAACCCACCTGTTCAGGTGCAGAACTTACACCTGCTGACGTGAGGGGGAGAGTTTGATGGGATTGGGATTTGCTGGGGATGATGGGAATCGCGCTTTGTTACTGTTTAACCTCATCACACAGAAACTTATCGCTATCTGGAGCGTTGTACTTCAAATAATCCCCAACCCAAGCACAGGCTCTATGCATCAGTGCATCTAGGGTTAAATCCTCTAAATTCCACAACCTGACTGTTTTATCCAAACTAGCAGAAGCAATGGTGTTTCCATCTGGGCTGAACACTACGCTGAAGACCGAATATTCATGACCAGAAAGAATGTGGAGAAGTTCACCGTCTCGATTCCACAACCTGACTGTTTTATCATCACTAGCAGAAGCAATCGTCTTTCCATCTGGGCTGAACACTACGCTTATGAGCGATTCTTCATGACCAGAAAGAGTGTGGAGAAGTTCACCCTCTCGATTCCACAACTTGACTGTACCATCCCTACTAGCAGAAGCAATCGTGTTTCCATCTGGGCTAAACACTACACTCCTGACCAAATCTTCATGACCAGAAAGGGTGTGGAGAAGTTCACCGTCTCGATTCCACAACCTCACTGTTTTATCCCAACTAGCAGAAGCAATCGTCTTTCCATCTGGGCTGAACACTACGTCATAGACCTCATCTTCATGACCAGAAAGAGTGTGGAGAAGTTCACCCTCTCGATTCCACAACCTGAGTGTTTTATCCCCACTAGCAGAAGCAATGGTGTTTCCATCTGGGCTGAACACTACGCTCCAGACTGTTTCTTCATGACCAGAAAGAATATGGAGAAGTTCACCTTCTCGATTCCACAACCTCACTGTTTTATCCTCACTAGCAGAAGCAATTGTGTTTCCATCTGGGCTGAACACTACGCTGAAGACCAAATCTTCATGACCAGAAAGGGTGTGGAGAAGTTCACCGTCTCGATTCCACAACCTGAGTGTTTTATCCTCACTAGCAGAAGCAATCGTCTTTCCATCTGGGCTGAACGCTACGCTTATGACCGAATCTTCATGACCAGAAAGGGTGTGGAGAAGTTCACCTTCTCGATTCCACAACCTGACTGTTTTATCCAAACTAGCAGAAGCAATCGTCTTTCCATCTGGGCTGAACACTACGCTATTGACCCCTGCTTCATGACCAGAAAGGGTGTGGAGAAGTTCACCGTCTCGATTCCACAACCTCACTGTTTTATCACTAGCAGAAGCAATCGTGTTTCCATCTGGGCTGAACACTACGCTCCTGACCCCTTCTTCATGACCAGAAAGAATGTGGAGAGGTTCACCTTCTCGATTCCACAACCTGACTGTTTTATCCCAACTAGCAGAAGCAATCGTCTTTCCATCTGGGCTGAACACTACGCTCCTGACCCCTTCTTCATGACCAGAAAGGGTGTGGAGAAGTTCACCTTCTCGATTCCACAACCTGACTGTTCCATCATCACTAGCAGAAGCAATCGTCTTTCCATCTGGGCTGAACACTACACTATAGACCCATTCTTCATGACCAGAAAGGGTGTGGAGAAGTTCACCTTCTCGATTCCACAACCTGACTGTTCCATCATCACTAGCAGAAGCAATCGTCTTTCCATCTGGGCTGAACACTACACTATAGACCCATTCTTCATGACCAGAAAGGGTGTGGAGAAGTTCACCTTCTCGATTCCACAACCTGACTGTTTTATCCCAACTAGCAGAAGCAATCGTCTTTCCATCTGGGCTGAACGCTACGCTTATGACCGAATCTTCATGACCAGAAAGAATGTGGAGAGGTTCACCTTCTCGATTCCACAACCTGACTGTTTTATCCAAACTAGCAGAAGCAATCGTCTTTCCATCTGGGCTGAACACTACGCTCCTGACCCCTTCTTCATGACCAGAAAGGGTGTGGAGAAGTTCACCTTCTCGATTCCACAACCTGACTGTTTTATCCCAACTAGCAGAAGCAATCGTCTTTCCATCTGGGCTGAACACTACGCTATTGACCCCTTTTTCATGACCAGAAAGGGTGTGGAGAAGTTCACCGTCTCGATTCCACAACCTGACTGTTTTATAACTAGCAGAAGCAATGGTGTTTCCATCTGGGCTGAACACTACGCTATTGACCCATTCTTCATGACCCATTAGTCGATTCCGCTCTCTAAATCTGTCCTCATAAATTACCGTCTGCAAGGTTTGAGAAATTCGCCGCTTAATCTCCGAGTTTTCTGGATTTGATTTTTTGAGTAGCTCTCCTGCCCGAATCCCTTCAATCAGAGCATCTAATTTCAGATTTGACTTAACCAGTATCTGGGAAAAGCGGATTAACGCATCAATTTGACCTGCCATCCTTTTTTCTGATTCCTGCCACTGAAATACAGCCAAGCCAGCTAAACCCATCAACCCAATCAAAGCAGTAACCGATACAACGATAATTCGGCGAGCTTGTTTCAGTTCTCGTTTACGGCGCATTTCTTCTTGACGCAAATGAGCCTCTTTCGCCGCTAGACTTGCCTGAATAAATGTGTTTTGTAAGTCGGTGGCTGAAGGCTTTTTCTGGCTTTGATTCGTTTCCTGTAACCAGTTTTGTGCAATGGCTAATTCATTGCCCCGTAATAACAAATCATCACTTTTATCCTGCTGCTGCCACTCCAACGCCCGATGTGACCATTTGCTATGCAGGTGAACGTGTTCTCTATCGGTCTCTAAAGCTCTGACCAATTGATTGAAATTGGCATTAAACTCTCGTTGATTTTGATTAAAATCAATCCACTGGGTTTTAGCCAACTCCGGATGTAACTCGGCAGAGTTTACAGGCTGATGTAAGACAGTGACAAAACGTTTACTCAAACTCGCCGCATACTCTACTTCATCTTTACAGTAGGGTGAATTGACCGAACGCGGGGAAAGAATAAACAAAAAGTTATCACAGGCTTTAATCCCTAACTGAATTTCCTGCTTAAAGTCACTTCCCGAAGCAATACTTTCCTGATCAAACCACGTCGTTTTCCCCTGCATCTGTAACGCATCATTCAGCTTTCTCGCCAAGTCTGAATCCGCACGAGAATAAGAGATAAACACATCCAGCGATTCTAAGGGCGGTTGTCGCAGGCTTTCAGTAATGAATTCTTCTTGTAAAGCGATGGGTAGATCGTGTGTCCGTTTTTGTGCCACCTTTAACCACGCCTCAGCACTGCGTAAGTTATACCCTCGGAGCAGAATACTAGGATTCCCGTATTGCTCTTTCCACTTCAGCGCTTTAGTTAATAAAATCTTATGTTCTCGATAATAAGCCTCATCCTGATGCAAAATTCTCAATAACTGACTTTCATCAAGTAAGTAATCGTCTTCCTGCACATTATCGGTGAGGTCAATATACTGTAATCCCTGTAGCGCTAACGGGATTTGTTCTACTGATGTTTCCCGTACCAATACCGGAATAATCCGTTTGTGCAGTGACACCGCCAAGTCTAATTCTTGTTGACAGTAGGTTGAGTTTACGGCATCGGGTGAAATCAGATACACTAAATTATCTGCCTGTTCAATTCCCCGCTTAATTGCTTCCTCGAAGGCTTCTCCTGTTTTGATATCGGTGGTATTTGTCCACACGGTAATACTTTCTCGCCGTAAACTGCGACGAATCTTTTCCATCGTCGCCTTATCCTCGTCGCTGTAGGCAATAATCACCTGAGTCATCAAGTTATTGGCATTCTTGATACTTTCGGTGATGTATTCGCCATGTAAGTCAGTGGGAAGACAAGGCGGTTGTTCATCTTTAAACCGTATCTTTAACCAAGCTTCTGCCTGTTGTCTCTCTTCGCCAATGAGCAGCCAGCTATGTTGCTTTTGATTTCTCTCCCACTCCAATGCTTTAACTAACAAGTCAGTGTGCTGTTGTACATAGTCTGTATGAGAACGAAGTAGCTTAACCAAGTCGGTTAAGGAGGCGTCAAAATCGTTTATCCCCTCCTGAAAATACACCCAGTTGAGTTTACGGATTGTTGGATGCATATTCTGGTAGCTTTCGTGCAATCCCTTTTCTTTATAGGCTTGCCACTCTGACTCTGTACTATTAGGATTACGCTGCTGCCAGGTTTCCTGGCTAATGTCCATAACGTGTAATATAGGAATAATCCGTTTATTCAGCTTTACCGCCAGTTCAATTTCTTTGAGGCAATAGGGAGAGTTGACGGAATGAGGCGCAATGATAAATAGGAAATGACTGGCTTTTTCAATTCCATCATCAATTTGATTCTGGAAGTCTACGGCTAAGGGAATATCATTGAAGTCAAACCAGACGTTAAACCCTTGTTGAGTGAGACGCGCTTGCAGGGTTTGCGCGAAGGCTTTACTATCGGCTCGTCCGTAAGAGATAAAGGCATCAAAAAATGTTGTCATTTCCTGGTAATCTGTCCATAGTTAAACGTCAGGAATACAGCCCTGAATTGGGAGCATGTCACCGTTGTCGTAGCGTGACACACCGAATTGGGTGGATGACGAGTAGGGGCGCACAGACGTGCGCCCTTTTACCGTACCGATGTGCGTCCAATGTAACCGTAAAATTTATCCCACCATTGTAGCTGTGCCACGCCAGTAGTGGACTGACACAGCGAAAATCGTAGAATAGGTTGTAGGTTGGGTTTCCTTTCGTCAACCCAACGAACTCTAGGGCTAAAGCCCTTACTACAAGCCGGAGCGATCGCACATGTCCAACCTGTAAAAACATTTTGTGTAAAAATTTAGGTTGAATGGTACTGAAATTTTGGCTGGTGGGCAATGCCCACCCTACGGTATATCAAGAGTTTCGGCGATCCCAAAATGCAATTTTTCAGTGCTATTTAATTTAAGGTGAGTAGCGAGCAAGATGCTCGCACTACGAGAATTTTGCCAAATAGCCACCCGTCTCTCCCGAATCCCGCGCTCTAGCCGCGAAAATTAACGTAGTCGCGGAAGTCCTCACCCTCAGTGCCAGCAGGGTGAGGATGGACAGCGGGAAATTGAGTAACGAAATTCCCAAATTCTCCTGATACGCTAAACCTTCTGTAGTACGATGATAATAACCCTCCTAGGTCTACCTTCTAAGGCATGATGCTCAAGATGGTTGGGCTAGGTGTGATAGAGATGTAGTCCTTGCGTGTTAATGAACTCGACCACCGTTCGCTTGTAAGCGTCCAGAAAAGAATAGCGCAAGATGCCTAATGGCATTATTCGGTTAGAACTCTAACCATAAACCGCGAAAACCAAGCGGACTAACAAAATTACCGCCTGTGGAAGACGGGCGACTGCCTGTGGACGCTGAGTAAGACCAATAGAGGGCAACTTTTGGAGGCATCGGCGGACGAAGCGGGAAATCCCAAAGACGAATAAGACCGTCCTTGATGTCAGCTAAGGTTGGGAAGCCCCAACTTCAGCGGATCTTGTTGGGTTACTTCACTCAACCTCTTTGCAAGCGGCGAGAAATCCCTAGAATTGGAGTGGCTTGCATTTTAGCAGGGACTACTATACTGAGCAATCAAGGGAGGTTGAGAATGGATATGGATATTGTTGCGATTATTGAAAAGGGCGGAATCGCTATGTGGCCCCTGTTAGGACTTTCTATCCTAGCTGTGGGGACAATTTTTGAACGCCTGTGGTTTTGGGGGGGAATCCTATTGAAACAAGAGGAAGTCGTCAATCGGGTGCTGGATGCAGCGACTCAAAACTGGCAGGTGGCTAGAGAAATCGCGATGAAATCACGCCGACAACCCGTGGGACGATATTTATATGCTCCCCTACGCTTGATCAGCCCCGAACCGGAATTATTCCGCTTGGCTTTAGAGGGGGCGGCTGATGATGAGTTAGCAACGATGCGACGCGGCGATAAGCTATTAGAAGCAGTGATTGCGCTGTCTCCGCTGTTGGGGTTACTGGGAACGGTACTCGGTTTAATCAACTCCTTAGGCTCTATTACCATTGATCAACTGGGTACAGCTTCCACCGCTGGGGTAACGTTGGGAATCGGCGAAGCCCTGATTAGTACAGCGACAGGACTGATTATTGCAATTACCAGTTTGGCATTTTATCGACTGTTTCAAGCCTTTTGGTTTAACCAAGTCAAAATATTCCGCAAAGCGGGGACAGAGTTGGAATTGCTGTATCGCCAAGATTGGTTACAGGCTGAGGATAGTGATCAAATGCTGAACGATACCCTCCCAGAGAATCACGTTAACGTTTATCAAGAGAGTTTTGAGGTTCCCAAACGCGATCGCACTCCACCCCCAAAACCTCGAACCCAGCAAAAGCCGGATGATCACACTCCCGTCACCAAGGCTAAGGCTACCCTAGACAATAACGTTGCTTCAGACAAGTCTCAACTCCAAGAAACTGATCGCACTCCCGTCACCAATGCTAAAGCCAACCCAGATGATAACGTTGACCCAGATAAGTCTCAAGTCTCGGAAAGCGATCGCACGGCTGTCCCCAACCCCCAAGGAAAGCCAGAAAATTAAAACTCTGATTGTCTTGATATCCTGAGTGCAGCTTGGCAATCAATGCCCATTTCTCACAGATACCAAAGCAGACATCATCAACCCGTACAGTTTGCCCGATTTTGACCTTTAAATAATGACAACACTACGCCAGCCCCCCCAGCAGCGAACCAAAAAACAACGCGCCGCTTTTGTCCCCCCATTACCCCGCCCCTTAAACTTGCGGATGGATTCCCCCACGGAAGAAGTTCGCATCGAGATCGTACCGCTAATTGATGTTATCTTCTGTATCCTGACCTTCTTTATCCTGGCAGCCGTGGGGCTATCGCGCCAACAAGCCATTAATGTGGATTTACCCAAAGCCAGTACCGGAACCGCCCAGGGACGACAAATTCTGATGATCAGTCTAAATGAATTGGGGCAAGTGTATGTGGAAAAAGAGGAGATGATCACTCAAGAGAAGTTTATTCAACAACTCCAAGCTTACAAGCAACAAAACCCCAGTGGCGTGTTTGTCCTCTACGCTTCCCCCAACGCCATGTATAACGAAGTTGTGCAAGTCTTAGATTTGCTGCGGGAAGTCGGGGGCGATCGCGTGGCGCTAGCTAATTCACCCGGACAATCGCCGCAATTTCCGGGAACGAATCCCATGTCTCCGCCAACTGGAGTCCCCGAATTTAACCCCAATCCTGGACAACTGCCAATTAATCCTGATGGCACATTTAATCCCAATTTGCCGCCTCAATTTCCAGAGATTCCGGGTCAACCTCAATTTGGAACACCCCAACCGAATCCAGGGGGTTTATCCCCGTCTCCGGGACAATTCCCCATCAATCCTGGTGGTTCAGTGCCACCCAATTCTGGCGCACCCACGTCACCGCAGCCGCCAGGGGAATAGTTAGGGAAGCTGGGGGAGCAGGGGAAGCAGAGGAAGCAGGGGGAGCAGAGGGAGCAGGGGAAGCAATGATATATTTTCCCTGATAGCGGCGTAAGGGTTTTATACCAAATCCAGGTTAGCTACCCCCCTTATAATCCAGTCCGCGCAGGCGGATTTTGTTTGTGTAGCAACGATTTCAATCGCCTCCTCTTGCAGGGGGTAATAAAGGCGGATTTGGTATTAATGGGTTTTATTCTCTTTACTTTCCAGCTATGAAAAATCTATCAATTTTATTGTCTGAAGAAACTGAAGGAGTAGAAGTATTACAAGAAAAAGAAAGTTGTTATCAATCAAGCTTTACTGTTGAGCATACCGCAGAAACAAGACAATTTTTTATCCAAACCAATGCACCTTTTCAAACTAAATTTAATAGTGATGAGCAACGTCGAAGTTATCAGGACTATTTAGTCAACCCCCGGCAAATTGCCGAATCAAAGGATTATCCTACCCTACATAGCAATCATACCTGGTTTGATGCCCTTTACGCTCTAGCCCTAGACGAAGTTCGTCAATGTTCTGTGTCTGAAATTAAAAATAATGCCTATTGTAATGGACAAGGGATTCCTGCACCTGAAGGAGGCTATTTTGAGACAGGCTTATTCTGGACTTATATTTGGACACGAGATATTTCCTATGCGGTGCATCTGAGTTTAGCGACTCTTGATCCCATTCGTTCTTTAAATTCTTTGAACTTTAAACTCTCTGAAATTCGAGCAGGGGGTAACCAGCAAATTATACAAGATACAGGTACAGGAGGTAGTTATCCCATATCAAGCGATCGCGTGGTTTGGTCGTTTGGTTGTCAGGCTTTGTTACAACAACTTCAAGGTGAGACAAGGAAAGACTTTGCCCGTTGTGCTTATGCAGCACTCAAAAATACAATTGAACAGGATCGCCACGTCATTTTTGATTGCCAAGATGGGCTTTATCGCGGAGAACAGTCATTCTTAGATTGGCGAGAACAAAGTTATCCTCAATGGATGGCTGAAGATCCGGTAAAAATTGGCATGTCAAAAGCCCTTTCGACGAATTGTTGTCACTTTAATGCCTTACAGTTAGCGGCTTCTCTGGCTGGAGAATTAGGTCATAATTCTGAACAAATAAAGTATAGTCAATGGGCGCAGGATTTAGGTCAAGCCATCCGCACTCACCTCTATTTACCAGAATCCAAACTCTACTCTAGCTTTATCACGACAACCTTTGCTCCAGGGGCTGCCCATCAATACGATTTATTAGGTAATGCTTTGGCTATTTTACTGGATATTGCCGAGGAAACACAAGCCGATCAAATTGTTTCTAATTACCCCCATTTCCCCAAAGGGGCTGCGGTTATTTTTCCTCAACAAAGGGATACTCTGATTTATCATAACCAAGCCATTTGGCCCTTTGTTACCGCTTATTGGCTGAGGGTAGCTAAAAAAGTCGGAAATGCTCAAGTTGTAAGCCTGGGAATGAGTTCCTTAATTCGCGGTGCAGCTTTGAGTTTATCGAACATGGAAAACTTTGATGCTGTAAGTGGAAGGGTTGAACTAGATACTGAACCAAAAGAACCGCCCGTAAACTCACCCCGTCAATTATGGTCAGTAGCTGGTTATCTGTCCATGATCTATGACATTATTTTTGGACTTTCTTGGACAGATTCAGGAATTCACATTTCCCCTTATATCACCCGTGAATTTCGTAACTATCTCTTACCCAAATCAAATAAGTTAGTTCTCAATGAGTTTCCCTATAAATCACATAAACTGAATATAACTGTTCATTTACCTCCTGTGACGGAACAGATAGAAGGGGCTTATGCCGTTGAAGAAATTCGTCTGAATGGACAAAGAGTCACCTCTGACATTACAGAGGCAATGCTTGATAAAATAAGTAATATAATCGAGGTGGATTTAGAAGAAGCAGACTCAAAAAATAATTCAATTAATATAGTTGGTAATCTGGAAGATTATAGATATAGGTTTGCCCCTCGACCGCCTATCATTGAATCGATCACGGCTATAGAGAATCAACTAGAGATTAAATTTAATCTGAATGGCGAAAATCCGGATGAAGTTACGGTTAATATTTATCGAGATGGACAATTAATGGCTAGGGGACTCTCCGGTCATCTGACAACTTGGCGAGATCCAAACAGTGAGGGAAGGCGATCGCCTAGCTATTGTTATAATCTGGAAACGATTTACACCAACACAGGCACAATTTCCCAACGTTCTCATCCCTGCTGTTATTGGGGTGCTAATAACCATCGAATTTATTCTATTAATGCTGGCCAATTTTCTGCGATCGGGGGTCAACTTTCTGAACGTCATGGCAGACAACATTTGGAAAATTGGGGCGAATCGGGACATCGGATTACAGTTCAGATCAAAGCTCAGTTTAGTGGCGCTCACGCGATTCAGGTAGTTGCCGGAAATGGAGCCGGATCGATCAATACAGGGATAACTTGTGGGGTTAAACATTTGCAAATGACGAATTCACAAAACAATCAAGTTGTGGCAGATGGTTATCTAATCATGCCCCATCTTGGCACTTGGGATCGTTGGTTAGAGTCTTCTGTCATTTTTACTCAAGTAGACTTAATCGCTAACCAAAATTACGAAATCAATATTTTTGGCGATGAGCAAGCCATTAACATGTCAAGCTTTGCCCATAATGCCAACTATACAGGGGGTAATGGGGGACATTCAGGACCTTACAATTATGTGAATATCGCTCAAATTAAATTAGCGGCATTATCTTGACCGAAAAAGGACATAAATTCTGTCCGCTGTTCTAAGAAATATTAAAAAGCCTCAAATCCTTACTGTTCCCTGTTCACTGTTCCCTGTTCCCTGTTCCCTGTTGCCTCAATTTGATGATAAAGTTTTCTCAAACCAACCCCGCCTACGTGAGAGAGTGTTCAGTTTTGAGTGACTTATGAGCGATCAATCCAGTGCCGGATATCGAATCGAACGGGATTCTATGGGGGAACGCGAAATCCCCAACGATGCCTACTACGGGATTCAAACCCTACGGGCGATCGAAAATTTTCCCATCAGCGGGATTAAACCCTTACCCACCTATATCGACGCCTGTGTGCTGATCAAAAAAGCCACTGCGATCGCGAATGGTAATCTAGGCTGTATTCCCCAAGAGATTAGCCAAGTGATTGTCCAAGCGGCGGATGAAATCCTCAAAGGGCAATGGCGCGATCAATTTGTCGTCGATGTTTATCAAGCGGGTGCTGGCACATCCCACCACATGAATATTAATGAGGTGCTGGCAAATCGGGCATTGGAAATTCTGGGCGATGAGAAGGGGAACTATAAACGGGTTAGCCCCAATGATCACGTCAATTATGGACAATCCACCAATGATGTCATCCCCACGGCGATTAGAATTGGGGCGCTGTTGGCGTTAGAACATACCTTGTATCCCGCCCTATCTGATGCGATTACCGCCCTGGATAATAAAGGCGATGAATTCCAAGATGTAGTTAAATCGGGCAGAACCCATCTCCAAGACGCCGTACCAGTGCGCCTGGGGGAAGACTTTCGGGCGTGGGCGCAAATTCTCACTGATCATACCACTCGGATTGAACGGGCGTCGGAAGATTTAATGGTACTGGGGTTAGGTGGAAGTGCAACGGGAACCGGATTAAATACCCATCCCGACTATCGCCATCAGGTTGCCCAAATTCTTGCCCAACTGGTTGATCAACCCCTCAAATCAGCCCCCCATCTCATGGCGGCGATGCAAAGTATGGCACCCTTTGTGAATGTATCGGGCAGTTTACGGAATTTGGCACAGGATTTAGTCAAAATTTCCCATGACTTGCGGTTAATGGATTCGGGACCTAAAACCGGATTCAAGGAAATTCAACTTCCCCCAGTACAGCCGGGATCATCGATTATGCCAGGAAAATATAATCCAGTGATGGCGGAAATGACTTCGATGGTATGCTTTCAGGTGATGGGGTATGACAGCGCGATCGCCTTGGCTGCTCAAGCGGGTCAATTGGAGTTGAATGTGATGATGCCGCTGATTGCCTATAATCTAATTCACAGTATTGAAATTTTAGGCAATACCCTATCTGCCCTAACCCAAAAGTGTCTAACCGGAATCACAGCCCGACGCGATCGCTGTTTGGACTACGCCGAAGGAAGTCTAGCATTAGTTACCGCCCTGAATCCCCACATTGGGTATCTCAACGCGGCGGCTGTCGCCAAGGAATCTCTGGAAACAGGCAAATCTCTACGAGAAATCGTACTCGACAAAGGATTGATGAGTGCTGAAGACTTAGCCAAGGTACTCGATCTTGATAAAATGAGTGCCTTGTCATCTAACGAATGACAAAGGACATAAGACAAAGGACTAACCATGCAAAGTCAAGATAGTTTTACCCAAATCACCTTGCATTACATCAATGGCGAAACCGAATCCTTTGATATTCCGATGACGCCAGAAGCCTTTAGCGAACAACTTGCTGATTTCCTCAGTCAACCGTGGTTAACCCTGCATCTGTTCGATCAAACGGTGATCATCCTGACATCTCAAATTGTCAAAGTGGAAGCGACACCCCAGCTAACTCAACTGGAAGGGGATGGGGTTTTCTTCGATTGTCAACGAGTCACGGCTCTGTCCCGTGGCGCTAAAGTCTAAGATAAACTAAAGCTATTTCACAATGCCTATGTCTAGCGTTAGTTTAATTCGGGCAGATTCCTATAACCAACAGCCATTGAGAACCGCCGTAGAAACCTTGCTGGAACCGTTGGGCGGGATTAGGGCATTTGTCAAAGTAGGTGATCGCGTCCTCCTCAAGCCTAATCTGCTGACGGCTGGACGTCCGGGAAAAGAATGTATTACTCGCCCCGAACTGGTTTACACTGTTGCCGAGTTGGTCAAGGAAGCGGGGGGTCAACCGTTTCTAGGTGATAGTCCCGCCTTTGGTACAGCTAAGGGGGTAGCACAGGCGAATGGCTATTTGCCAATGATGGAGGAACTTAACATACCCATTGTCGAATTCCATGGTCAGCGTTATCAAACGGTTAGCCATACCTTTAACCACCTGCGCCTGTGTAAAGAAGCGATGGATGCCGATGTGGTGATTAATTTACCCAAGCTGAAGTCTCACACCCAGTTAACTCTGACGCTGGGGGTTAAGAATTTATTTGGCTGCGTCCCTGGTAAAATGAAAGCCTGGTGGCACGCTGAAGCAGGTAAAGATGCCTTGCGGTTTGGGGAAATGTTAGTGGAAACGGCGCGGGCAATTAATCCCAACTTGACGATTCTGGATGCGATCGTCGCTCATGAGGGCAATGGTCCGAGTGGGGGTGAACCCCGACGCTTGGATACCCTAGCGGCGTCGGCGAATGTATTTGCTTTGGATTGTGCGATCGCGAATTTACTCAATGTCGATCCGACTCAAGTCCCCACTCTAGCCGCCGCGATGAAATTGGGGTTAAGTCCAACTCTGGACACTTTAGATTTTCCTCACCTGCACCCAGCCGATATCAATGTACTCGATTGGAAGTTACCGGATCGGTTAATGCCGATTGATTTTGGGATGCCTCGCCTGATTCGCTCCACATTTAAGCATTTTTACATCCGGTGGATCAAAGAACCAATGGGCGTGTATGCTCATCGCTAATGTGATAATTGTCGTATCATTTTTGAGCAAAATTTAACATTGAAAACTCAAAAAGGAATTATTTGGTAAACATTGTTACAGTCCTCCAAGAAGGAAAGAACGTAATCTAATACTACCCTCCGATTGCTTAATTCCACCGCCTAGTGTTAGAGGCGGTTTTTTGTATTTTCTGACTGGAATTAGACTAGAATAGGTGTTTACGGTTAGGTTTTTAGTTAGGGGAATTAAATGTAACCTATGATACGTAATCCCTAATCAATAGAGTTTTATTAAGCTGACTTTTTACAGTATTTTTTGCTGAAAAATATGGTAAAGTTGGAAAGGTTGAGTTGTGAGTTTGAGTCAACTCACCATTCTTTCGATTTCCTGGATTAGACGTCGTATCCCTACGCTAACGGACCGTTGGACTTGCCGAGCTTGACTAAGTCTCTTCCTTGTCTCCTTTGTCTCCTTTCTAACAGAGGGTCAGAAACTTCTGCGAGGATGCACGAGAACTCACCTCAATCTGTCTCGTCAATCTGTCTAAGGTCAGTTGTTTTGGGAAAACAGATGTCCTAAGTCGTAAAATGTAAGGTTTTATGCGAATTGTTTACTAGAAAACAATTATTGAGAAAAAAACTTGTTAAAATAGACGCCATGGGGTTTATCGTTTACCCCATTTTCAGATAAATTCTCAATTGACTCAAGTTCCGATCAAAACCTCATTTATGGAATCAAGCGGCTCGTCTGCCAACTCTTCTGAACCCCATCCTCATAGGTGGGCAGAAATTATAGGTGCGGTAATGGCTTTTTTAACTCTGACCTTACCTTTCTTAGCCATTGCTTATTACTCGTCTGGCAGCTTAGATGTTTTACCGACAACACCCTACTCACTGCCAAGGTCAGAAATAAACAATTGGCAAAATTCTTAAATAACAAAATAACGATGAAATAATCAATAAAGACTTAATCTAATCGAGAGTCTTTTGGCTGATACCAAATCTGATGATGTCACCCCCGTTTCAACTGGGGTACTTTTCTTCTATCCCACCTGTCCTGGATGATGTAGGGATGGACTCACAGCCAATGAGAGCCAATTTAATGTTAATGGGGCTGTTCCCCCTGCGGGAAGATGTCAGCAAAGTTGTATAACAGAAAAGGCAGTGTGGGGAAACGTCACCCTTGGATAGTTTGGTTATCCCCATCTGCTGTGTCGCTTACACCATTTAGTCATGGATTTATCACGCATTCCAAGTCAACCCAAACCGGGACTGATCAACGTTTTAATCGAAATTCCAGCCGGGAGTAAAAACAAGTACGAGTACGACAAAGATTTACAGGCTTTTGCCCTTGATCGGGTCTTATATTCCTCGGTGCAATACCCTTATGATTACGGCTTTATCCCGAACACCTTAGCCGATGACGGCGACCCCCTTGATGGTATGGTGATGATGGATCAGCCCACCTTTCCGGGTTGTGTGATTACCGCTCGTCCCATTGGTATGCTGGAGATGATTGACTCGGGCGATCGCGACGAGAAAATCCTCTGTGTTCCTGACAAAGATCCACGCTATGCTCAGGTGAAATCCCTTAAAGATGTTGCCGAGCATCGGTTGGATGAAATTTCTGAATTTTTCAAGACTTACAAAAATCTGGAGAAAAAAGTCACGGAAATTCTAGGCTGGAAGGATATCAAGGAGGTTATGCCACTGGTTGAGAAGTGTGTCGCCGCCGGGGAAAAGGCTGGCAGATAGTCCAGTAGCCTCAGTAGGGGTTTGGGAACCCAACCCCTACTCATCGCTTTTTGTGACAGAACTCACAAGTCAAGTCCACCAAACACGCTAAAATTAACAGACTTGAGAGAAACTTCCTGATCGGAATCAGGGTGCTAGAAAATTCAACCTAGGGGAAAGCTATAAATTCATCGCTGTTTTTGTACTAGCTCTCCCAACCAAATTTCCTTTAAAAATACCTAATTTGCTCCCTTGGACACAAAAGCCTTAGCGACTATCTCACCGAAAGTACCCTTATCTGAGTATCATATAGTGGAAATTGCTTGGTGTGAAGCTTGGCTAAGGGCAGCTCACTTAATTGAACGATGCCAGATTCTGATCCAGCGTCACCCAGTCCCCGCACATCTAATGTTATAGCCAACATGGTAACTGGCCCTACCGTCAATTTTGTTGTCCAATTTTGGGGCGTTCGAGGTAAAGTTTCGGCTCCAGGAAAAGAAACGGTACGCTATGGTGGCAATACCTCCTGTGTAGAAATGCGTGTCGGTTCCAAACGCCTAATTTTTGATGGGGGGAGTGGTTTGCGACTTCTCGGCAACCATTTACTCCGTCAAATGCCCCTAGAAGCTTACCTCTTCTTCACCCACTGCCACTGGGACAGCATTCAAGGATTTCCATTTTTTACACCTGCCTTTATTCCCGGCAATTGTTTCCACATCTATGGTGCAAGGGCGGCGAACGGAGAATCAATCGAAAAGCGCTTAGGGCGGCAAATGTTAGCGCCTAATTTTCCTGTTCCCCTCCAGGTCATGCAATCGGAGCTAAAATTTTACGAACTGGGTTCGGGTGATAAAATCACCGTGGATGATTTGGTCGTTGAAGCCGTCTTACTCAACGCTACATCCCACTCAATGGGCTACCGAGTCACCTGGAATGGTCATTCTGTCGTCTACGCGATCGCTCACTCCCAATCGCCGGATCAACTGGATCACAATTTGTTGCACTTAGCCCGCCATGCTGACTTGCTCATCTTGGATGCTCCCTGTACTATTCGTGCAGATGATTCTCTAAAACCTTCGCCTTTAGACTGGCAAGACCAACTCTGGCAAACCGGTTTAGCTACAGCTAAAGCCGCAGGAGTTAAACGAATTGTCATGTCTCACTACTATCCTGACCATGATGATGAGTTTCTTGACTGGATGGAATCCCAAGTGAAATCGGTCTTTCCCAATGACGTACTGGCTCGTGAGGGTATGGTTATACAAGTCTGTTAAGCGGAGAGATTTTGACACTTTAAGTAAAATAATTTATATTAACGTAATTTATTGGGATTTGAGCCAGGACACACTCACTCAAATCTCCCATTGGCGTTATCACCAAACAAGATAAGAAAATTAAAGCGTACTGAAAAAGTAACGGAGTAGGTTCACGAATCAAACGCTTCATCACATCAGGGGCTTAACAGCAAATAGTAAGCTGATATCGCCAAGCGAGTCGCTTTAGATCAGTAAGTTGGTGGAAATAACCCCAACGGGGTTAACGTTTGTAAACATTCCTCAAATCCTTACATAACGTAGCTTGCTTCTCGCTCAAGCGAGTATGACTATCGCCGCCGTTAACTTTGATTTTTCCCACCTACTTAGTCTTACCACTCCGCCAAAGTTGCCAGTCTCCTAGTGCAGCGGGCATAAAAATACTTGAGCAACTTCGTAGATACGATGAAGCAGGGGGAGCAGAGGGAGCAGGGGAAGCGGGGGGAGATATTAGCTGTTCAGTTATTTCTGCCTTCTTGCACTAGGGTGTTACGACAGAAGCGAGACGATTAATGAAAATAGGTGTAGAATCTTTGCCATGCCTGACTACTCGTGGTCGATCAAAAAGATGACTATATTCATGAGCCGCGATAATTGTCTCACCCTGGTTCTCGATAATTAGCCTCTTTATTTGTTACAAATGAACAAGATGATTGGTGTTAATTCCAACGGGCAAATTCTATTCACTTCTATCGCAGTATTGTGGGCGGCGTTTTGGCTAACTCCCTCGGTCAACGCTCAAACTCTGCCTATCCTCACAAACACTAAGTCTTCAGCCGATCAGGGCTTGTCTCTCACAAAAGCAGAAGATTCCATCAAGGCAGAAGGTAGAGAACAGAGGACAGCAGGTAAGCAGTCAGGTGGCAAGGTCGAAGGACATGATAACTGTTTAGGCGGACATGAGATCAGCCATTCAACCCTCAGTCAGGGCGGGTTTTGCCCAAACGTTACTATCCATAGCCAAACGACAGTCCCTAAACCCGCCCCGACAAACCAGGTTTCCGATGCACCTAGGGTGAATGTCACTGACTTAAGGCTGGTGGGCAATGCCCACCCTACGATAGATAAAGGGTTTTGGCGCTCCCCAAATGCTTATTTCAGTGCTATTCCACCTAGGGTTGGGTCAATACTCAACACCCAACACTCAACATTCAACGCTCAAGTTCCCGATCGCACCACTCCCCGTGACAGTCCCTCAATTCCAGAACTCCCTCCGCCTCAAGACATTGAGCCACCGCCTCCCTCAAGGCTGCCAGAAACTACGCCGTCTCCGACATTACCTCCCCCCGAACAGCTTCTAGACCCTGAATTAGCGCCAACAACGCCTGATGAGACACCTGAGACACCGGAGGGGGCGCAAATTACTGTAAAACAATTTGAATTCACAGGCAATACCGCCTTTAGTGATCAAGAGTTAGCCGAAGTAACGGCGGAGTTTACGAATCGCCCGATTACCTTTGCTGAACTCCTCAATGCCAGAACTGCTGTCACCCAGTTGTACGTGGACAACGGCTATGCCACATCTGGTGCCTTCATTCCGCCTCAACCCCTAACCCAAGACACCGTAACCATTGAAATTGTAGAAGGTGGAATTGAAGAGATTCAGGTGAATGGGCTGCGCCGTCTGCGTCCCAACTATGTGCGATCGCGCATTGCCGTTGCTAATCCCAAACCCCTGAATGTACCGCATCTACTAGAATCCCTGCGTCTTTTGCAACTCGATCCCCTGATTGAAAATGTCTCGGCTGAACTCTCAACGGGTTCTGGTCCGGGTACCAGTTTACTCATTGTTGATGTTATTGAAGCCAACACTTGGAGTTACCAACTGTTTGCTAACAATGGGCGTTCCCCTAGTGTGGGTAGCTTCCGGCGCGGGGCGTCCATCACCCAAGCCAATTTACTCGGATTCGGTGATGGCGTAACCCTCAGCTATACCAACACCGATGGTAGTGACGAGATTGAATTTAACTACACCCTACCCGTTAATCCGCGCAATGGCGAGGTTAGCTTTAGCTTTAGCAACACCTCCAGCGAGATTATTGAAGATCCATTTAACTTTCTCGATATCCAATCTGACTCCACCAGTTTTGACCTCACCTTTCGTCAACCCCTCCTGGAAACGCCAACCCAGCAATTGGCAGTGGGTTTAACCGCGTCCCGACGCAATACCAAAACCGTTTTCTTAGAAGAGTTGGTGGGAGAAGAAGTGGGTTTTCCCTCGCTGGGTGCTGATGAGGATGGACGGATTCGGGTTTCAGCCCTACGATTCTTTCAAGAGTGGACTCAACGAGGGGCAAGTGAAGTCTTTGCCCTACGCTCTCAGTTTAATTTGGGTCTGGGTATCTTTGATGCCACAGTCAATGATGATGAGCCAGATAGTCGCTTCTTTTCCTGGCGGGGTCAAGCCCAGTGGGTAAGACTTTTAGCCCCGGATACATTACTGGTGCTTCGCGGTGATCTTCAACTGGCGGCTCAAGATTTGTTACCCGTTGAGCAGATTGGGTTAGGGGGGCTAGGGAGTGTGCGCGGCTATCGCCAAGATATTCGACTCACGGATAATGGTGCCTTTGCCTCGGCGGAGGTGCGGCTGCCCATTTTACGCATTCCTGAGTGGGACGGTATTTTGCAGGTTACTCCCTTTGTGGATGTTGGCACAACCTGGAATAACGGCGAGATCGATGATCCTGACCCGAGTAGTTTGGCGGCTCTGGGGTTGGGACTACAATGGCAACAAGGCGATCGCATTACCGCTCGCTTAGATTGGGGGATTCCCCTGATTTCAGTCGATTCGGAGGATGATACTTGGCAAGAAAATGGCGTATATTTTTCGATAACGATTAATCCGTTTTGATAATTTTTATCTAATGACTGATCATCCTTTTATTATTTCAACCCAATTTCTAAAAGAACACCTCGATGATCCGCAAGTGGTTGTCATTGATTGCCGTTTTGCCCTTGCTGATCCGCAACAGGGATATAAAGAGTATCAGACGAGTCACATCCCAGGAGCGTATTACTTGGATTTGAACCAAGATCTGTCTGCCCCTGTGGAACGTCATGGCGGGCGTCATCCCTTACCTGATCCCAACCGAATTGCCGAAAAACTTGCCGCGATTGGGGTCAGATTCGGTGAAACCTTAGTCGTGGCTTATGATGATTCCCGTTTTGCGTTTGCGGCGCGTCTGTGGTGGTTACTGCGTTACCTGGGACACGATCGCGTTGCGGTACTGGATGGTGGCTGGGGCGCATGGCAATCTCAAGGGTATCCAGTAACCGATGCGATACTGGAACCTCAACCGGGGCAGTTTATGCCGCAAGTGCGCTCTGACTGGGTGGTTGATATCAACGGGGTCAAAACTCGGAAAGATTTACCTGAAGTGGCTTTGGTTGATTCACGGGCACGCGATCGCTATTTAGGAGAGCATGAACCGATTGACCCCGTTGCGGGTCATATTCCTGGGGCGATGAATTACCCTTGGCAAGAGGTGACTAATGCTCAAGGTTATCTCCACTCCCCTGATCAGCAAAAACAGCGATGGCAGGATATCCAAGATAAATCAGACATCATTGTTTATTGTGGCTCTGGAGTCACCGCCTGCGTGAATCTCTTATCTCTGGAATTAGCCGGAACAGGAAGGGGTAAGCTTTATGCTGGAAGTTGGAGCGACTGGTGTTCTTACTTAGCAGAAACCTCTGTTTGAGGTTTACTTTAACGCAACAGAGGTAGGTTAGGTTTCGACTTCGCTCAACCTAATGGAATCTAGTAGCTCAGGTTCAGGCGTGACTTTCCTGATACCCCACGGTAGAATTATGCTTATATCAGTATATTCATAAAAAACCATGTAATATTATCACACTTGTTGACTTAAATGCAAGCAAACTTGCTATTACTGGCGATTCATCCTCAACTAACTCTGATCGGGTATAGTTGGGGGTGAATCGCTGAATTCGATAAAGTACATCTACAGCGAATGGGTTGGTGTTATTCTCAACCCTGAGAATAGCTTGAAGATAGCCCCCTGTCTACGTCCTATCGAGTTGCTAAGGTTTTCTAAAGCAGAGAGAAATCTAGTGACATGAGTTTCTTTGCCAGGAGATTGAACTTGGAGGTGAGAGAGTAAGACAATTTAGATGGCGCTAAAACGCTTAGGAATTACGCCGATAGACTAACTATCAGCCAATATTTAGATTAAAATTGCTAAAATAAGAAGTTCACTTAAATTTCCCAAAACTATTAGGTCTGAGTTTATATGCCTTGCTCGATGAACCGTATTTCTATTTTTGTTGATGGGAATAATATGTTCTATGCTCAACAAAAAAATGGCTGGTTCTTTGATCCAAAGCGGGTCTTAGAATATTTTAGAAAAGAACCCCATATTGTTCTGGTTAATGCATTTTGGTATACCGGATTAAAAGATCCTCAAGATCAGCGCGGATTTAGAGATGCCTTAATTAGCCTAGGTTACACCGTCCGAACTAAAATTTTAAAAGAGTATTATGATGATAGTTCGGGTCGCTACTCCCAAAAAGCTAATCTTGATATAGAAATTGTTGTTGATATGTTTAATACTGTAGAACAGTATGACCGAGTTATTCTGTTTAGTGGAGATGGTGATTTTGAACGGGCAATCGAGTTGCTGCGTTCAAAAAATACTCACATTACAGTCGTATCAACGGAAGGAATGATTGCTAGAGAATTAAGAAATGCTACAGATCGGTATATCGACTTAAATGATATACGTGATTATATCGAGAAAACGGATTCTTGATTAATCACACAAACTAGCCCTTATGATTTAACTCATTGAAGATTAACGAGTTCTGACTGGAGACAATCAAATGAACACACAACCCAATCGAATTATTATTTTTGATACCACGCTGCGCGATGGCGAACAGTGTCCTGGAGCCACATTAAATGTAGAGGAGAAACTAACGATCGCACGGCAACTAGCACGACTCGGTGTGGATGTGATTGAAGCGGGGTTCCCCTATGCCAGTGTCGGTGACTTTGAGGCGGTGCAAAAGATTGCCCAAACCGTCGGTGTGGAGTCGGGACCAACAATTTGTGGGTTAGCCAGAGCCACTCGTCAGGATATCGAAGCCGCCGCCAAAGCCCTCAAACCCGCTGCCCATGGGCGAATTCATACATTTATTGCCACATCCGATATTCATCTAAAATATAAACTGAAAAAGACTCGACAAGACGTATTGGCGATCGCCGAGGAAATGGTGGCGTATGCCAAATCCTTTGTCGAGGATGTGGAGTTTTCCCCCGAAGACGCAGGGCGTTCTGATCCAGAGTTTCTCTACGAAGTGCTAGAACGTGCGATCGCGGCGGGGGCGACAACGGTGAATATTCCCGATACCGTAGGCTACACCACCCCCACTGAGTTTGGCGGATTGATTCGCGGGATTAAAGAAAATGTCCCCAATATCGACCAAGCGATTATCTCCGTTCATGGTCACAATGACCTAGGATTAGCCGTTGCCAACTTCCTGGAAGCGGTGAAAAATGGGGCGCGACAGTTAGAATGTACGATTAACGGCATTGGCGAACGGGCAGGAAATGCCGCATTAGAAGAACTCGTCATGGCATTACACGTCCGGCGACAATTTTACAACCCCTATTTTGGACGTCCTCCGGAGTCAGAGGAGTCCTTAACCAATATTGACACGCGCCAGATTTACAAAACCTCGCGGTTAGTCTCAAATTTAACCGGAATGTTAGTACAACCGAATAAGGCAATTGTCGGCGCAAACGCCTTTGCCCACGAATCGGGTATTCACCAAGATGGCGTCCTCAAAAATAAGCTGACTTACGAAATCATGGATGCCAAGTTAATCGGTTTAACTGATAATCAGATTGTCTTAGGTAAGCATTCTGGGCGCAACGCCTTCCGCAGCCGCCTGAAGGAATTGGGGTTTGATCTGTCTGAGACGGAGTTGAATAAGGCATTTGTCCGCTTTAAAGAAGTGGCAGATAAGAAAAAAGACGTATCGGATTGGGATTTAGAGGCACTGGTTAACGACGAAATCAGCCAAGTTCCCGAACTGTTCCATTTGGAATTAGTTCAGGTATCCTGTGGGGATCATGCTCGTCCTACGGCTACTGTAACCTTACGCACCCCAGAAGGTGAAGAATTGATGGATGCGGCGATTGGTACCGGTCCAGTGGATGCGGTGTATAAAGCGATTAACCGGGTGGTGAATGTTCCCAACGAACTGATTGAATATTCGGTGCAGTCAGTGACAGCCGGGATTGACGCCCTAGGGGAAGTCACAATTCGGCTACGTTATAACAGTCGCGTCTTTTCCGGTCATGCTGCCAATACCGATATTATTGTGGCATCAGCCCAAGCTTATGTGAATGCCCTAAACCGACTCTATGGTTGGTTACAGGGGCAACGTCAACAAGAGAGCGATCGCGAAACCGATAAAGCGGTAGCCTCAGTTTAATCCTCCTTGCCAGATCCCCGACTTCTTCAAGAAGTCGGGGATCTAATTTATAATCCAGTCCGCGTAGGCGGACTTTGTTTGTGTAGCAGCGATTTTAATCGCCGTGGCTTCAGTGGATTTGATATCATCAATTGCATCAATTGGAGCAAAATAGCTTGAGTGTCACTATTCCCATTCGCGCCATTAAACTAACTCCAGGTAGCACCATTCAGATTTCTGACGTATCTTGGCAAGACTTTGAACGAATTCTGGTAGAGTTAGGCGAACACCGTAACACCCGCATCGCCTACTACCAAAGCATTCTCTCAATCATGTCCCCGTTAGCCATTCATGAACGTCCCCATCGCATCATTGCCGATATTGTTAAAACGATTCTAGATAGCCAAGAGCGGGATTGGGAGGACTTTGGTTCAACAACCTTCAAACGTCCAGTTATTGCTGGTGTTGAACCCGATACCTGTCTCTATATCCAGAACGCCAACCGTGTCCAAGGTTGCACGGCTATGGATTTAGACATTTACCCACCCCCAGATCTGGCTATTGAGTGTGATGTTACCTCAAAAACTACCCTTGACGCCTACGCCGCTTTAGGAGTTCCAGAAGTTTGGATTTATCGTCATCACCAGCTTAGGATATATATTTTCCGCAATGGCGACTATAGTCTTTCCCCAGAAACAGCAATCTTTCGTGATATGTCAATTACCGAACTAATTCCCCCATTGGTACAACAAGCCATTGAACAAGGAACCAGTCGGATGTTGCGGGAATTGAGACGACAACTGCGTCGATGAAATTAAATATAAAAAATAATAAACTCAGATCTTGCAGCCGCGATCGCGATAATTCCAGCCATGTCTCCATTCTCTGTTGTATCAGGATACCGTCCACAGGCTAAAGACACCAGTATAGAAACAGATAAGTTGACATTCCACTTACTCCGACAACGGACACCGGGCGATCGGTTGAAAATGGCAGCCTCGCTGACAAAGAGCGCCCGTAAGCTGTCGTTGTGTTCTCTAAGCCAACAATTTGCACATCTTTCCCCAACCCAGTTCGCCCAAAAAATTGCTAGAGCGTGGTTACAAGACCATTGCCCTGCTAATTACATTCCCACCATCAAGTCACAAATGTGGATTCAGGATTCGGTACAGTTAGCGGTTAAACTTCATCCCATTTTTGCAGAATTGTCCATTCCCTATTACATCACGGGTGGGGTAGCGGCAATCGCTTACGGTGAACCCCGCACAACACAGGATTTAGATTTGGTGATTGGTATTTCTCCAACTGATATTGATCGCCTTACCGACGCCCTCAGCGAGTGTGGTTTTTATGTTCCCGGTGTTGATGATGTGAAATTGGGTCGGATGAAAACCCTACAAATTACCGATATGGAGAGCATTAGCCGTGCTGATTTGCTGATAACTGGAACAGAGGAATTTGATCGCCTAAAGTTTGAGCGCCGACGGGTGATTGAGTTTGAAGACACGATGCTCTATTTTGCTTCTCCTGAAGATGTTATTTTAAGTAAACTCCGATGGAGGCAGGGTTCAGGTTCGGACAAGCAATGGCGTGATGTCTTGGCAGTTCTCAAGGTGCAAGGAGAACAACTTGATTTTGATTATTTATGGGAGTGGGCTGAAAAGCTTGGTTTGACACTTGACCTAGACCGAGCTTTTACCGAAGCTGGCTTGTTTGGTTTTTGATCTTCAGTGGTTCCTTGATTTTTGTCTTTCTTTTTAGGGCGCGATCGCACGTTTATTTTTAACCCTTAATTGCTGTAAAATGCGAGTATTCCCAGAAACCGGGTTTCTCATGAGGACAACAACGAAATCGGCATTTTAAACAAAGAAACCCGGTTTCTTGATCGATGCCCTAGAGTTTTCCGGTGAGGGTAAATAGTTTATCATAAATAGTGCAAATTCTTGTACAATTGCTATTAACTCCCTAACCGTCTCCGTACAACCATTACCCACAAGATGATTGACGAAACTCTCAGCAAAGAACGCCAGTTTCATGATACCTGGGCAGCCGCCATTGATGTCGATGGCATTCGCGTGGCTGATTATTTTGAAGCCTGTACCGCCCCAGAAAACCGCTTTATTCTGCAACAACTGGGCGATATTCGCGGCAAACGTCTCTTAGATTTAGGCTGTGGTGCGGGTGAAAATAGTGTTTATTTTGCCCAAAAAGGAGCGAATTGTGTCGCCGCAGACTATTCAGCAGGAATGGTAGACGTGGCGCTAAAATTAGCAGCGGCTAACGGCGTTAACGTTGAAGGACATACAGCGAATGCTATGGCGCTGGATTTTGCCGACAATACGTTTGATATTGTTTATGCCTCCAATTTATTGCACCATATTCCTGATCCCAAAATCGCACTAAAGGAAATGCACCGTGTTCTCAAACCCGGAGGAAAAGCCTGTTTTTGGGACCCCCTGAAGCATAATCCTGTGATTAATGTCTATCGGCGTATAGCAACTGAGGTGCGTACCGATGATGAAATGCCCTTGGATATTAATATTACCAAAGTGGTTAAGTCTCTTTTTTCGCAAGTAAGCTATGATACATTTTGGCTGGCAAGCCTTTGGATTTTCTTGCGCTTCTATTTAATTGAAAAGGTTGATCCCAATAAGGAACGTTACTGGAAAAAGATTATTATCGAATATGAACGATTAAATCCGACGTATCGGCGGCTGGAGACAATTGATCAGAGTCTAAAAAAGATTCCTTTGATGAAACGGTTGGCGTGGAATATCGCTGTTGTCGCGACGAAGTAATTCCTGAAAAAAATACATTCAGAATACAGATGACAAAAGGGAATGAGTAAGGTAGCTAAATCATTATGTTTTGGGTATCCTTCTGAAGAAAGAATTAATCTAAATTAGCTGTGACAAAAAGGCAGGGGATGCACCGAACCCGACCCAATACCCGCTCTCCGAGACGCGATCGCTTCGGGTGCATCTAGGATTGATATGGCTGCCAACGGCGTTGCCTGGTATAGGTGAACTACTCCGGCTTACTTCGTAGAAGCCGGAGCTTCTGACTTCATTGGGGAATGCCGCAGCTTAGACTTGCGCCCAAGCTTTGGTCTTACTTCCCCTCCTATGCGCTTCGCGCAGGCTACGCCAACAGCAGCAGTCCCAGTCCCTGAGACCGATAAATGTTGCTGAGCCTGTCGAAGCATTCTGATGCCTTCCGCTCTGATATTTGCTGAAGCATTACCATCTCTATCATGATGAGTGCCGCAGTTAGGACAAGTCCAAGTCCTGACCTCTAAGGGCATCTCGTTTACCTGATAGTGGCAGCTTGAACAGAGTTTAGAACTAGGGAACCATCGGTCAATCTCTACCAGTACCTTACCCTCTTTTTCGAGCTTGTAAGATAAAAAGTTGACAAACATTCCCCAGCCTACATCAGAAATTGCTTTAGCTAGTTTGTGGTTCCGAACCATGCCCTTAGTATTTAGACTTTCGACTACAATGACTTGGTTATCGTCAACTAGCTTTCTAGACAGCTTGTGTAAGTAGTCTTGACGGACATTACTAACTCGTTCGTGAACCATAGCTACCCGTTTTCTGGCTTTATTTCGTGACTTGCTTCCTTTCTCCTTTCTGTCTAATTTCCGTTGCTTCCGCTTGAGGTTACGCTCATGTTTGGCTAAATGTTTGGGATTAGCGTATTTAGAGGTTTTGCACCCATCATTGACGATGGCAAAATCCTTTAACCCTAAATCAATTCCAGCGACTTTACCATCGGTGTTAGTCGGTGGGTTATTCCCTTCTAACTCCATCAAGATAGAAGCAAAATACTTACCCGATGGGGTCATACTGACAGTTACTGTTTTGATAGTTCCTTCAATTGGTCGGTGTATTTTAGCTTTGACTACGCCAACACGACCCGGAAATTTAAGGCAATCATCAACAACCTTAACTGATTGGGGATACTGAATGGACTGCTTATTCTTTTTAGCCTTGAACCTTGGGTATTTGGCTCTACCCTCGAAAAAGTTTCGATAAGCAGTTACTAGGTTGAGCGTAGTAGCCTGTAATACCTGAGAATAGCACTCAGATAACCATTCAGTCCTCTCTTGTTTTTTGAGCTTGGGTAAGAAAGCATTCAATGCTGATTGACTCAAGCCTTTACCCGTTAGCTGGTAGGTTTCAATGCACAGATTGAGTGCATGATTCCACCACCAACGGCTACAACCAAAGTGTTGAGCTAATATCACCTGTTGTTCAGTTGTCGGGTACAGCCTGACTTTGATGGCTTGATGTCGCATTGCTTATCAGCTTTTCTTACTATTATATACTGTTTTCAGTAAATGTATTAGGAGAATTGGGAAATTTCGTTCCTCAATTTCGGAGCTGTCCATCCCCGCCCTACTATTGTTGAGGGCGGGGATTTTCGCGGATCAGGTTAAACTATAAAATCATTTCTACTCTTGCTACCGATGAAGTCTTATCTTGCCGCTGCTGTGCAAATGACAAGCTTGCCTGACCTAGAGAAGAATCTGGTTGAGGCAGAAACATTGATTGAACTGGCGGTGCGCCAAGGCGCTGAGCTGATTACTTTACCAGAAAACTTCTCGTTCCTCGGTAAAGAAGAAGACAAAGTGGCGCAAGCTGACGCGATCGCCCTCCAGAGTGAAAAATTCCTCAAAACCATGGCACAGCGCTTCCAAATCACTCTGCTTGGGGGAGGATTTCCTGTGCCTGTAGACAATACAAAAGTTTACAACACCGCCTTGCTCCTCGATCCCAATGGCGTCGAACTGGTGCGTTATCAAAAAGTTCACTTATTCGATGTGAATGTTCCCGATGGCAATACCTATCAAGAATCGAGTACGGTGATGCCAGGGGATCAACTACCACCTGTTTGCCACTCCGAAACATTGGGTAACTTAGGACTATCGGTGTGCTATGATGTTCGCTTCCCTGAACTTTACCGTCATTTAGCCTATAAAGGGGCTGACATTTTGTTTGTTCCGGCTGCCTTTACCGCGTATACGGGAAAAGATCATTGGCAAGTCCTACTCCAAGCACGAGCCATTGAAAACACCTGTTACGTGATTGCACCCGCCCAAACGGGACGTCATTACGCCATGCGTAAAACCCACGGGCACGCCATGATTGTTGACCCTTGGGGGGTGATCTTAGCCGATGCTGGCGATCAACCGGGTGTCGCGATCGCAGAAATTAATCCGACTCGCCTTGAACAAGTTCGCCGCCAGATGCCATCCCTAGAACATCGGGTTTTCATCTGATTGGTCATTGGTCTTATGTTTTTTGGATGTGAAGTGACCAAACAGGATTAGACCACTGGTTCTGCCGTAAAAATTTGTTAAGCCTAAATTTACAACATAAAACCTATGGATGCTACAGAAATTCGGTCGCGTTATGCCGCAGGTGAAAGAAATTTTCGCAGTGTCAATCTGATTGGTGCTGACCTAAACCAAGCTGACCTAAGTTATTCTGACTTGAGTGGTGCTAATCTAAGCGAAGCTAATTTGCAAGGTGCCAATCTAACGGGTGCAGATCTCATTTTTACCACCCTCAGTGATGCGGATTTGAATGGGGCTAACTTGAGTGAGGCAAACCTGATTGGCGCCAAGATGGGTGTTGCTAACCTGAGCGAGGCAAATCTGATCGGTGCCAACTTAATCAGTGCAGAACTCAGTGGTGCTAACCTCAAGAGTGCCAGCCTGAGTCGCGCTTATCTGAGTGATGCGAGTTTAATTAAAGTTAACTTGAGCGACGCTAACTTAAGCGGTGCTAATCTAAGTATTACCAATCTCATCGGAGCGGATCTCAGTGGTGCGAACCTAATTAGTGCTGATCTCAATGGGGCTAACTTGATTGAAGCCAATCTCAGTGGTGCCAATTTAAGTGAAGCCAAATTGTATCGAGCCAACCTAGCTCATGCCAAGCTTAATGGAGCATTATTGTGTCATGCCGATCTGCGCGACGCCAACTTAGCTAGCGCGGATTTGACCGATGCCAATCTAGATCAAGCTAAGCTAGAAGGAACCTTGATCAGTTTGACTGGAGATTCCCAAACCAGTTCCGTGAGTTAGGATTCCGGTATCCTCTGGTTCGTGCTAAAACTTAGCATTGGGAAAAGCTAGTTCAAGCTGAATTCCCAACAAACAAAACCTACCTACACCTATGGATGCAAACGAATTTCGGTCACGTTATGCAGCAGGAGAGCGAAGTTTCCAGAATGCTGACCTGCGTGATGCCGACTTGCGTGATGCTGACTTGCGCGATACTGACTTACGAGGGGCTGACCTCATGGGGGCTAACCTGCGTAATGCTGACCTCAGTGATGCTAACTTACGAGATGCCAAACTAATTGGAGCGGATCTCAGTAAAGCTGATCTAATTATTGCCACGCTCAGTAATGCGGATCTCAGAGATGCTAACCTCAAGGATGCGAATTTGATTGGCAGCAAGCTTGGCGTTGCCAACCTGCGGTATGCCAATCTCAGTGGCGCTAACTTAAGTGGGGCTGAACTAAGTTGTGCGGATATGAGTCATAGCAGCCTGATGATTGCTTACCTGAGTGGCGCTAACTTGATCAAAGCGAATTTGAGTAACGCGGATCTCACCGGCGCTAATCTCAGTATCACCAATATGATTGGAGTCAACCTCACAAATGCTAATCTGAGTGGGGTTAACTTGAGTGGGGCGAACCTCATTGAAGCTAATCTCACAGAAGCTAAACTGAATGGAGCCAATTTAGGTCGGTCTAATTTAGCTTATGCCAAGCTAACGGCGGCGATTCTCAAAGATGCTGATTTAAGCGACGCCAATTTAGCCGGGACGGACTTGACAAATGTAAAACTTGATAGCACCAAACTAGAAGGGACAATCCTAGAGGTCACATCTTTAAACTTAGTGGAATGAATTGGATAGTTCTCCCCCCGACGGTAGAGACGTAGCATACTACGTCTCTACCATAAGATGCGTCCTAACCGCTATGGCGATTGCTAATTTTACTGATTGTTTAGACAACGTGCTTTGTTTTTACTCAGAAAATAAAACGCATTTTTCAGTTAAATCTCTTTCTCAAGATATTCTAGAACCAAAACTTGAACAAGGATGGCAATTAGGTGATCTCTATCGGGTTGGCGATCCCAGTATTGGGGGATGGCCTTGGTAGTATGGGTTTTCGCTGGAGGTGGTGAATCTGAAGTGAGAGGATTAGTACACAGATCCCCCACTTCTCCAAGAAGTCGGGGATCTAGCTGGGAGGGAGTATTTCCTTTATTGTTGCTTCAGCACCAACAACGTAATATCATCAAACACTTTCTGCTGACCAATGTGTCGCCGTACATCATCAATCACCGCCTGCTTAATCTCCTCCGCCGACTTTTGCCAATTTTGATGCACCACCTGACAAAGCTTTTCTATCCCATACTGAATCCGGTTTATGTTTTCGGCTTCGGTAATCCCATCCGTATAAAGGACAATCCCATCACCCGGATTGAGTGGTACGAGAGTATGATGAATAAATTCGGAAATTTCATACTCCAAACCAATGGGAAACCCTAAATTGATGGTGTCAATTCGCTCTATTTTGCCACCCTCTCGCACTACAATAGTTTCTTCATGTTGACCACTTACGCTGACTTGACCTTGGGCATAATTAAGAATCGCTAATGTCAGATTTTTGTCCGAGTTCATCCGTTGAATATTTTTATAAATGGTACGGTTAAGCGTATCCAAAAATCTAACCGGATCAGTTTCGCGAATTTCTTTGAGCGTGCGGACACCCATTTGAGTCATCAGCATTAAAATACCACTTTCGAGTCCGTGTCCGGTAACATCACCGATACCAATAGTGACAACACCGTCGCTGTAGAGTACATCATAATAATCACCTCCTACTTCATCGGCGGGTTCCATAAATCCAGCAATATCGAGTCCTTCAATACAGTTTAGTTCCTCTGTTTTGGGTAGGATTAGATGTTGCATTTGACGGACAATATCCAGTTGAGCGCTCATGCGGAGATTTTCAGTTTTCAGCTTCTGATTGAGCGCCTGAATCTCTTGATTCGCTGTTGCGAGTTGGGCGGTGCGTTCGGTGACTTTATCTTCTAAGGTGACAAAGGCGTGCTGAAGTTGTCCTGACATACAGTTAAATGAGTCAGCCAGTTCCCCCACTTCATCGGTTGAATTAACCGCCGCTTTAACACTCAAATCCCCATCTTGGAGGCGACGGGTTACGACTGTCAGTCGTTTAATCGGTTCAGCAATTTGTCGGCGTAACCAAAATGCCATAGCTATGGCAAGGATTAAGGCGAAAATTCCCCAAATTAGCGTTTGCAATTGCGCTTGATTGAGACTGTGATTGGCTTTTTTTAATTCCTGAGCTAGCATTAACTGCTGCGCTGTAACAATTTGATCAAGCTGGTTCAACATGTCTTCAGCTAGCGGTTCGGCTTTGGTTTTCAGTAAGAATAATTCTTGGCGATAGCGGTCACTTTCAACAATTTCAAACATTCGTGGGGGTAAACGAAAGAATTCAGTACGTCTGTTGGCAATTTCATCAAAGCTGGTGCGCTGTTTAGCCGTCAAAAATTGTTGTTTTTTCACTAACTCTTGCCAAGCATTTTGGTTAGCTTGAGCCAGAGCATTGTACTCAAAGCGAAAGGAAGGAGAACGAGTGACTAAGTAGCTTTGTAAGGCAGAGATGAGGAGAGCAAAACTACTTTGAAACTCAGCCATATCTCTGAGGAGAGCCGTGTTAGTAGCGGAAGGCGATCGCGTCTGTTGATCATCGAGCATTTCTTCTATCTCTCGCTGAATAATAATAATCGGTTTTTTCCCTTGGCTATCCAAAAGTTTTAAGGCGGGTTGATTTTCCAGCAAGTCATCTCGCAAGGCGATTAACTGATCGGGGAGTTGCGACCAAACCTGATACGTTTGTTTTAGTTTACCGACGCGATCGCGAATATCAGAGGCGGAGTGGTTCGCCAGCACCTCCATTTGGGCTAAATCGGCTTCAAACTTCTGTCTCGATCCTTGGTAGCGGTAGCGGTACTCCGGATCTCCCGTGGCTACATACGCTCGCACTTGGGACAACATTTTCAGCAAATTTGCCTGGGCTTGGGCGGAAGCTAGGGCGGTAGGAACTCGTGTATTCTGGGTTCGATTGATATTGACTTGAGCCTCTCGCCCCCCCAAATAATTTCGCCCAATCACCAGAAACGTCATCACCATTAAAATACCAAAGGCAATATTTAATTTTTGTCCAATTTTCTGATTACGCAGCTGAGCGGCTAGTTTCCGACGGTTAGCTTGAACTCGATCATTCAAAAATTTAGCTTTAAAAGCGTTCAGCCTGGAATTCACGGTGTTAACCTCACCCCATGTAATCGGGTTGAACTGATACCGAGTTTAAAGTTTATAGTTTAGCACTTTTTACACGAATCAATCCCGACTGAATCATTGATTTTAGCTAAAATCTTTCAGAACAAACTGCTCCAAACTCAATTCATTGATTCGATTCCACTGATAAATCTTACTGCGAAACGCTTTCCATTTATCGTATACGTCTCTAAAAATTGCATCTTGACGAGCATTTTCTTCTAAAAGGTCAACACTCACTTGATACGCCGTTTGTAATATCTCTTGACTGTAGGATTTTAATTGGATTCCACCCTCAACTAAGCGTTTCAGTGCTTCCCCATTCGCTGCATCCAAGGCGGCTAACATGGTCAAACTCGTTTCCGTCGCCGCCGCTTGAAAAATTTGCTGATAAGCTTTCGGTAACGTTTGCCATTGCTGACGACTCACGAGAATATCTTCACTCGCTCCGGGTTCCCACCACCCTGGATAATAGTAATAGCGAGCAACACGGTGCAATCCTAGCTTCTCATCATCATGAGGATTTCGCCATTCGGCTGCCTCAATTCTACCGTCTTCCAGCGCCGTCAAAATTTCATCACCGCCTAACACAATCACCTGCGCCCCAAAACGGCTAAGAATTTGCGCTCCCCATCCAGGAATGCGAATTTTTAGTCCTTTAAAGTCAGCCGAACGATTTATTTCTTTGTTGAACCATCCGCCCATTTGGATACCCACAGCACCAGCAGGAAATGCGATAACGCCAAAGTCAGCATAGATCTGATGCATGATCTCTAAACCACCCCCATAATATAGCCAAGCATTCTGTTGATATGCCGTTAGTCCAAAGGGAACAGAAATGCTAAAGATTAAGGTGGAATTTTTTTCCAGATAGTAAAGAGCGGTTGTATGACCGCACTCAACCGTTCCCGCTTTAACCGCATCAAATACCTGTAATGGGGGAACAATTTCACCCGCCGGATAGGGAATAATCACAAACCGTCCATTCGTCGCCACCTTCACTCGTTGACAAAGTTCTTCAACCGCGCTAAAGGTAATATCACTTTTGAGCCAACTGGTTGCCATGCGCCATTGAATCGCGGGTTGAGTTGGTGTAGAAGCCTCAGGTTGAGGAGTACTTTGAGTTGAGGCTACTGTGGTGAATCCTGCTGTTCCTAGCACAGCATTTTTGCAGAAGTTTCGGCGCTTCATCGCTAGAATACCCAATGAGTTTAAATGGAATGGTACTGACTTAAGAAAAATAGCACGCCTCTAATCCATTCAATTGGTAAAATATCATAACATTTTCATTACAGCATCAACCAATAAATCAGCGCCAAACCGCACCACATCCGTACAAGGTAAAGCTGTCTCATCCTCAACCTGCGCGATCGCGTCTCGTGCTTCCCTTTCTGTCAAATGCCCGGTATTCAAAGCAATGGCTACGACTGGCACCGATGCAAACGCCCCTCCCGCCCTAGCCACAGTTTCATAAAGGTGAATCACCTCCGGTAACGGTGGAATTATTACATCCTGACAATGGCGAATATGAGTTTGTCCAGCGCGATGAACTACGATTAACCCTGTCGGTTGTGTGCCTCGAATTAAGGGTAAGGTGGCTGTAGAACCGGGATGAATTAGTGAACCCTGTCCTTCTATGATTAACAACTCATAATCCTTACCAAATTTCATCACCGTATGTTCAACCGCACCCGCCGCAAAATCAACCCGAATCGCATCTAAAGGAATACCATCTCCAGCAATCATTAACCCCGCTTGACCCGTTGCCAAAAACTTAGACTTGATTCCCTTTCGACAAGCGGCGCGATGGAACTCTATACTGGTAGACATTTTGCCCACACTCATATCCGTGCCAACGGTTAAAATACGTTGACAAGACAGCGATCGCGCTTTGGCTTTGCCTATCCCTAAATCCTGGGGTTCCTGACGAATATCCCAAATTTGTTGATGGGGTTGGAGTAATTTCTGTAACTCAGGATCAGATGCCATTGGCGTATGCAAGCCGTTATAAACCGAAAGTCCAGCCGCGATTCCCTGCTTAACTTCTTGCCACCAAACCTCTGGCAATCGTCCCCCCGATGGGGCAATTCCAATCGCTAAAACAGTCGGATTGTAGGCGATCGCGGAACTGACTGAATCCACAATCGGCGCATTACAGTTAATTCCAGTTAAGTCCGATAACGACTCTCCCGCACAGTCTTTGTCAATCACCGCCACCACCGTTGCTTCCCCATACCGTAGCAGCGTTAATCCGGTTTTGCCGTGATCGCCGCGAATCCCTTCATGTAATAAAATAGCGACGCGCTGATCACTTGTCAGATACATGGCGTTGCACTCCCAATCCTGATAAATTATTCGGTATCAATCGTCCATCTTGCAGCGTCGCCCCGGTGAAAGGATCGTCGGCTAAATTTAAATGGCTGTCTAAATCTAGATAATCGGCGAACGAGGATAAATGAGAGGCGGCGGTATTGGCGAGGGTACTATCGGAATAGCAGCCATACATCACCTGTAATCCACAGGCTTTGGCAGTATGTACCATCCGCAATGCTTCCGTTAATCCACCGGATTTCATTAGTTTGATATTAATCCCGTGAACACAATCCGCCAGGGGAGGAATATCTTGACTGGTAAAGCAGCTTTCATCCACGAAAATAGGTAGAGGCGATCGCGAATACAGGTGAGGCAAATCCGCCTCTTGTCCGGCGGGAAGGGGTTGTTCGACGTATTTGACGCCCTGTTGGGCTAACCAGTCACACATTTTTACGGCGTCGTCTACACGCCAACCGCCATTCGCATCAACGGTTAGTTGGGCTTGGGGGGCGACATCTCGGATAGCTAATAGCATTTCGCGATCGGCTTCAATTCCGTCAGGGGAACCGAGTTTAATTTTAATCACACTGCCCCCCGTAATCGGTATCCAATCTCGCACTCGTTGTTTTGCGGCTTCAGGTGTACCAATTCCTACCGTGGCGGAAATTGGCACAATCCGGTGACGATTACATCCCGACAATTTCCATAAGGGAACACCTAGGTGTTTTCCTAACCAATCCTGTAATGCGATATCAATCGCCGCCCTAGCCGCCGATGGTACATCCGCATCTGCCAAGACTCGTTCAATTTTCTGGCGTTCCCAGGGGGTATAGGTTTCTAATGTCGGTATGACTAACTCCAGTGCATCCAACAACATCTGAGTCGTTTGGGGAGTTTTAGTTAAGGGATGGGATGGAGTCGCGATCGCAAAGGGAGAGGCTTCGCCCCAACCCTCTATCCCCTGATGTTCTAGCCGCACCCAGATATTGGTGCTTTGGGAGGTTGTGCCGCGACTAATGGTTAAGGGGAATCGCTTGTGAACAGTAAAGGGTTCTAAGCTAAGACGCATAATCCAAGGGTGGTTTGGGGAAAAGGAAAGCCATACTAGGTTATGGTACTGGAATTTCCTGATCTCAACCGGAAGCCGATGGGGTAACTGGCTTAACTCTTAGCTTGACAGCGCTTCAGGTAAATCTGTAGGGTGAGGAGAGTGAAGCGTAACGCACCACTCACCGTTAAAGACTTTAGTGGAATAGATTTTACGGTTAAATCGGGCGCAAGCCTTGCGCCCCTACAGGTTCTGAATGGAAGCGTTATCCATCAAATTCGGTGTGCTACGCCATTACACAAAACCTATTACAACGGGTGCAAGATATCAGTTGGACTTGGTACAATTGACCAGGAGAGGGCGACCCGAGTCTATTTAGTGGATTGGAGTTGCTAATTAGTGCAGGCGGGTCGCCCCTACACAAAGACTAACGGTTTTTCTCCCTTGTCTTCTTGTCACCTTGTCCCCCTTGTCTTGTCCCCACCCTAAAATAAAAAACCCACACCTGTCAGACACTTAACCGGGGGGCCAGTCCATCTGGCGTCCGCCCAAAATATGTAAATGTAGATGATCCACGGTTTGACCGCCATCCGCCCCATTGTTGATCACCACCCGATACCCTTGATTCAAACCCACTTGTTCAGCCACTCGCTTGGCGGTTAACAGCAGATGCCCCATAAGGGCGTGATCGTGGGACTCCGCCGCCGCTAGCTGGGGAATCGGTTTTTTGGGAATGAGCAGAATATGAATGGGGGCTTTGGGTGCAACATCCTTGAACGCTAGGACTAGATCATCCTCATACACAATGTCCGCCGGGATTTCCCGACGGATAATCTTGCTAAAGATTGTCTCACTCATGGCTAATCGCGGTTTTAGTCTAAATGCTTCATTAGAAAGTAGCATACAGGAACCAAAACCACCTAAGATCGAGATAGAGTAAACAATTTGGGAGAAACCTCTCTAATTCAACCGCATCGGTTTTCTATAATTTGTTAGCCTTCAACGAGAGTGCATGGCATTCTCAATATTGGAACAAGACGTTAGTCAGCTATGTCTATCGAGAAACTTCAGCCCGCTGAAAAAGCCGCCGTCGGTGTCTACATGCCTTATTATCAAGGCGCTAAACGCAATGCTCTCCCTCTAGCGATTAGTCTGTATCAACAGGGATCGTTAGAAGGAAATCGCCGTATTGAAGGCGGTGAGAGCATTCCCTTTGTGGCAACCTGGTTCGTCTCCAAGCTACCTTCGGAACCAACCCGCTGCCGATTACAGTTTGACGGCAATGCGGAACTGAGTTATGAGGTAACCTTGGCGAATTCTGAATTTATTAATTACTTAATCGAAGTGATTTTGAATTTCAAGCGTACCCGCTTGACCGATTTTTCCCAGACATTTTATCGCAAACTACTACGTGACGAGTAAACTCAAGTGGCATTTTGAACGGAGGAGCGAAATTAGGGGTGACAAAATCCGTGAATTATTTACTAATCGGATCAACGGAAGCATATAGTGGCAAGTCCGCCATCATTCTGGGCATCGCCCATCAGCTTAAAAGTAAAGGACTGGATATTGGTTATGGTAAGCTCTTAGGCTGTACTGAGTATGCGAATAAAGTGGATCGGGAAGGCGATGATGTGCAGTTTATTCCGTCTATCCTAGATCTACCAGAAAAACGGGTGCGATCGCCTCTACTCTATCTGGATGATCAGACGATGCAGAAACGCTTGCGGGGTGAGGATTCGACCAATTATCGTGCATCGCTGAAGTCCTATCTCCAGCCGCCGATTGGTGATTTAATGATACTCGAAGGACCGAGTACCCTGTTTGAAGGGAATCTATTTGACCTCTCGTTGCTGGATATTGCTCAGGAAGTAGAGGCTTCTATTATATTAGTCAGCCGTTTTCATTCGGTGCTACTGGTGGAAACGCTACTCTCTGCTAAACACCAACTCGGCGATCGCTTACGGGGAGTTGTGATTAATGCGATTCCGGCAGATCAACTGGAAATCGTCCAATCCACTGTTCAACCTTTTCTAGAGGCGCAAGGTATTCCCGTATTGGGGATGTTACCTCAAAACGATTTACTCCGCAGCGTTACGGTTCGAGAATTGATTCATCAACTCGATGCCCAAGTGCTTTGTCGTCCGGATCGGGTGGATTTATTGGTTCAAAGTTTGACCATTGGCGCGATGAATGTCAACTCTGCCCTAAAATATTTCCGCAAAGGCAAGCACATGGCAGTCGTCACCGGAGGCGATCGCACGGATATCCAAATGGCAGCACTGGAAACATCAACCCACTGTCTGATTCTAACAGGACATATACCACCCCAACCGTTAATTGTCAACCGGGCTGAAGAACTGGAAATTCCTATCTTATCAGTGGATCTCGATACCCTGACAACGGTGGAAATTATCGATCGCGCATTTGGTCAAGTACGCCTGCGCGAATCCATTAAAGCCCAGTGCATCCAAGAGCTTATGGGAGAACATTTTGATAGTGAACGGTTGATGAATCTATTGGGTTTACAAGCGGCTGTTTCAACGCATTAAAACGTCATCATTTGTCATTTGTCCTTAGTTTTTAGTCATGAATCTGTCTACCTTGATACGGCAGATTTTTTGTTTGAATCTTGAATTTTAAATTGGCTGGATTAATGGTTACCCATCACTGAATAGAATCTCATGAGGTTAGATTTAGAACGATTTTTCGCGGCGTGTAATCCCAGCAAAACCCTAAACATGAAAAATGCTGAGGATCACAAGTATTATATCGAATTTGCTGGAGTGCGGGGTGGTAAGGCAATTGAAGCATTAAAGCGGACGATCGCACGGCTATCACCCAACGAACCCACCTGTCAATTATTCACCGGACATATTGGCTGTGGCAAGTCTACAGAGTTATTGCGGTTAAAGATGGAGTTGGAGGCGTTGGACTTTCATGTCGTCTATTTTCAAGCCACAGATGATTTAGATGTCGCGGATGTTGATATTACCGATATTCTACTCGCGATCGCCCGCCAAGTGAGTGCCAGTTTGGAATCGAGTCGGGTGACGCTACAGCCACGAGGGTTTAAGGCGTTTTTACAGAAAACCATTGATGTGCTACAGACACCGATAGAAGTAGGAGGGGAAGCCAAACTTCCAGGGATTGGTACAGTTAAAGCCAGTACTGAGGGCAAATTTGAAGTCTCCCTTCCCGATGAAATTGCCAAACTGACAATCAAAGCCAAAAATAGTCAGCAGATGCGTTCCAAACTCAGACAGCATTTGGAACCCCAAACCAGTCAAATTTTAGAGTATATTAATCAGGAAATCCTCGAAGTTGCTATTACACAACTCAAGCAACAGGGTCAAAAAGGATTAGTCGTCATTGTCGATAACTTAGATCGCATTCCCAACCAAGAAACGGCTGCATCCAGCAAACCACTTCCGGAATATATTTTTGTCGATCGCGGCGAACAATTAAGTCAACTCAATTGCCATTTGGTGTATACCCTTCCCCTATCGCTGATTTTCTCCAATTTACGAGAACCGTTAAAGAATCGTCTCGGAAATGGTCGTAGTCCGATTGTTTTATCCATGGTGCCAGTCTTCTCCCGCGATCGTCAAGATCATCCGGGAGGAATTGCGCTACTGCGACAGATGATTTTAGCCCGGGCGCTTCCAGAAGCGACAGCCGAGGAACGTTTAGCCAGTGTCACCAAAGTCTTTGATAGTCTTGACACATTAGACCGACTGTGCAAGATAAGTGGCGGTCATGTACGAAGTTTGTTGGGGATGCTTTATGCCTGTCTCCAGGAGCAAGATCCGCCGATTTCTCGCCCGATTTTAGAAATGGTAATTCGCCAGGAACGGGATAGTTTATTGTTGGCAATTGATAATCATGAATGGGAGTTATTGTTTCAAGTGGTGCGGGAACAAAAGGTTAAAGGCGATCATGAATATCAAACATTACTGCAAAGCTTATTTGTATTTGAGTATCAAGATGAACAAGGGAGTTGGTTTGGCTTGAATCCATTATTATTTGAGACACAAAAATATCAGGACTGGGTGCGGCAGAATGAGTAAATAGAAGATCAGGGTTGTAGGGGCAGGTTTTACCGATAAAATATAGGAGAAAACCCCTAAATTAACTAAACCAGCCCTGCTTGGGGTACAAAGGAGACAAAGAAAAACATTTCAACTTGACACATCACCGACTCCAACCCCCTCGGCGTCCCTCTGCGTAAACCTCTGCGTCCCTCTGCGTTAAAAAAATATAATTTCCACTCTAACAAACTTACTATAAATTGTGATCATGAACACCCCAGATCCCCTAGCCGAAATTGCCGCCTGTAACGATCAGGCATTAAACACCCTAACCCGATCGCTTACCCATTCCCAGGGACGATTTTCCTTAATTCTGGCGCGGTGTAACTATACCTGTTTGCGATCGCAGATTCTCCACCTGCTACACCAACGCTTTTCCCTCAACCTAATTGAGTTACCCCTAGACTCATCGGCGCAGACGATATATACCGCGATTCACAATCAATTAGGGAATCAAAAACCTGATGCTATATTAGTCACCGGGTTAGAATCAGTAACAAATCTCGATAACTTACTCATCGCCACAAATCGAGTACGGGACTTATTTCGTCAGTTTCCCTTTCCTGTCGTCTTTTGGGTAACCAATCAGGTATGCAAACGGCTGATCAAAGTCGCCATGGATCTCTACAATTGGTCGAGTCCCAAGCTAGAATTTGTCCTACCTGAACCTGCACTAATGGCATTAGTTGAAGAGACAGCGAAGCAAGCCTTGGCAGATGAGGAAAACTTAACGTTAGATGATACCGAATTACAAGCCATTCAGCAATCATACTCCGATCAAGGAAGGGAATTGCCCACTAAGTTTTATGCCATTTTATCCTTAAGTTTGGGAATCATTAAAACCCGAAACAATCACATCGATGAAGCGATTCCTCACTATCAGCAAAGTTTAACCCTTTGGCAACAGCATCAGTCCGCCGAACAGATAGGAATTACGTCACTGCATCTAGCTTGGGCGTATTCGCTGAAAGGGGAGCAATATCAAGCAAAAATTCGGGACTATGTGCAGCAAACTTGGCAGCATTTGCATCAGGAACACTGCACTGATTCCTTGATTCATCATAGTTGTAAACTAGGAGATTTACTGCGACAGGTTGGTGACTGGGAAAAATTACAACAATTAGCGGAAAAAGCATTAACTTGGCATCAGCAGCAGGGGGATGTCCAGAAAATTGCCCAAGATTATGGATTTTTAGCCGATGTTGCTTTAAATCAACGTCAATGGCGGGATGCTCAAAAGTTCGCGCAGCAAGGGATTAAGGCTTGGCAACAGGTATCAGAGTTTGAGATAAAACGGTTAGGATTGTGTTATTTTATTCTGGCACAATCGCAGCAGCAGTTGGGTCAAGAAAAGGACGCGATCGCGACATTGGCAACAGCAAGAGAGATTAGTTTAAATGCCACCATTCCCTTACATCAGTATGACCCGAAACTTTACGTTAACATCCTACAAAACTTACGTACCCTGAAATTTGAGCAAGGGGATTATTTAGACGCCTTTCATTTAAAGTTAGAACAACGGCAAATTGAGACCCAATATGGCTTACGGGCATTTATTGGGGCGGGACGACTGCACCCGCCGCGACAGGTTATTCCGCCCGGTATTCGGGGAAGACAGGGGTTATCCTTATCCCAAATCGTCGCTTCCTCCGGGCGTCAGAAGGATGTCGAGGAACTGTTAGAACGAATTCGACGACGCGATCGCAAATTGACGGTAATTTATGGGTCATCGGGGGTAGGAAAGAGTTCAATTTTGCAAGCGGGATTAGTTCCGATTCTGCAACAGACGTATTTTGAAGGACGGGATATTGTCCCTGTTTTGCTACAAGTTTATAAGGATTGGGTTGGGGGGTTAGATAAGGGTTTAGTAGAAGTCTTGAAGAAGGTTAATCGTTCTTCGATTTCTGCTAAGGATTCTCTGGATAGTCAATCTGATCCCCCCCCCGCCCCCCTTAAAAAGGGGGAAGCTAAGAGAAACTCGGATGTTAATTTAATTAGTGATAATAACGTTAACATTACGAATCATAAGAATAATTCAGACAATTCTGACTCCTCCCTTCTCCATCCCCCGTACAACAAAAGCGAAGCATCCTCTAGTCTCCCCCATGGAACAAAAAGCGAAGCATCCTCTAGTCTCCCCATGGAACAAAAAGCGAAGCATCCTCTGGTCTCCCCCTTTTTAAGGGGGACGGAAGGGGGATCGACAAGGGGGACGGAAGGGGGATCGACAAGGGGGACGGAAGGGGGATCTAAAAGGGGGGCTGGGGGGGTTAGGTCAACCCTATCAAAAATTCTCAAACAATTGCGTCAAAATGAACACAGCCAATTATTAACCGTACTAATTTTTGACCAATTTGAGGAATTTTTCTTTGATCACAAAGATCCAACCAGCCGACGAGAGTTTTATGAGTTTTTGCGCGAATGTGTAGAGATTCCCTATGTAAAAGTTATTTTATCCCTGCGGGAAGACTATATTTATTACCTATTAGAGTTAAACCGCACTACGCCGTTAATCAATATTGATAAAAATCATGAGCATATTCTCTATTACTTAGGGAATTTTTCAGCAGCAGACGCCAAATCTGTCATCCAGAGTTTAACCGCGCGATCGCATTTACCTTTTGAGCCAGATTTAGTTGACCAATTGGTGCAGGATTTAGCTCAGGATTTGGGAGAGGTGCGTCCGATTGAGTTGCAGATTGTTGGCTATCAACTGGAAACGGAGAAGATTACTACGCGGGAGGACTATCAAAAATATGAGTCTAAAGAGGAATTAGTTGAGGCGTTTTTAGCCGATGTTGTTCAATATTGTGGATCTGGAAATGAGCAGATTGCCAAACTTGTCTTGTACTTGCTAACTGATGAGAATAACACTCGCCCCCTAAAAACTCGTGCGGATTTGGAATTGGAGTTAGAGGTAAAGAGTGAAACGTTAGATTTAGTTTTAGAAGTGTTAGTCGAATCAGGGATAGTTTTGAGAGTTCCAGCTATTCCAGATGACCGCTATCAACTGGTTCACGATTATCTCGTATTATTTGTTCGTCATCAACAAGTAGGTGAAACAGTGCCCTTGCTGGATTAATCAACTGACTCAGACCATTCAAAACACCCAGCCAGTCTAGATGTGAATAATTATGTCGATTATGGAAGTTTTATTAAGAAAGTCGCATAACATACGCTGATAGGGCTAGTATACAGAGCAAGGTTCTGATAAAAACCTAATTTGGGAAATTATCAAGATTTGAATCTGTAAGGAAGATTATGTTATGAGCAACAGCTTAAAGTCTTTACTTTAAAGGAAATGGGGATCAAACTATCTTGATTGAAGGTAGCAATGCTAACATGATCCTCGGACAGAATGAGGAAGATGGAGATATCTTTGTTAGAGACGGAGATGGTAACACAACCATTCAGATAAGTGGATCGACTGGAGATATTTCAGCAAGTGATGTCAACCTTCGGGATGATGAATTTGCACGCATCAATATGAGAGCAACTTCTCCAGATAATGATGTGAGAATGTTTATTGATGCTCGGGGTGATGGCACAAATCGTGGTCAACTAGGTACCTTCTCAGATCATGAGCTTCACATAGTTACAAATAACGCTACAAGAATGGTAGTAAGTGAAAATGGCAATGTTGGAATTGGAGTAACCGATCCTCAAAGTCAGTTAGAAGTTAATGGTCAAGTTCAAGCGAATGGAATTCTATTTTCTGATGGAAGTGTGCAAACAACAGCGACATTGGTAGGTCCAAGGGGACCGCGAGGTGAAGATGGCGACATTCTTCTGTTTCCAAGCTCAGCCACTAACAATCATACGGTGGATCAAGCCACTATCCATCTAGATGCTAATGCTGGAGAAATTACGTTCAGTAATGCTGACTGTGCAGAGGAATTTACAATTGCCGAAGCCATTGATGCAATCCCTGGCAGTGTTATGGTACTCAACGACGACGGTTTACTACAACCCAGCAACAGAGCCTATGACAAGCGTGTGGTTGGGATTATTTCAGGTGCTGGAAAGTATAAACCTGGGTTGCTTTTAGACAAGCAAGATAGAGAAAGTAATCGTAGCCCCATTGCCATAATGGGCAAGGTCTATTGCATGGCTACCGCTGATGTCGCTCCAATAAATGTTGGAGACTTACTTACAACGTCTCACATCTCCGGACATGCGATGAAGGTCACAGATGAGCATAAAGCATTCGGTGCTGTTGTTGGTAAAGCCCTAGCTCCTTTCACAGACGGTACTGGTCTTATTCCTGTATTGCTTGCATTACAGTAGTAGCGTTGAGCTGCCTGATACTGCGTTGGTGCGGACGGGACGAAGGTTGTCGGTGAGTATCAAAAGCTACTGGTCGCCGCTCAACTGGGATGTTGAGCCGACAAATCCCACCTAGCAAATACGGCATAGATTTACAACCCTTAAAATCCACGAAAAACATAAAACCCAAGGGAGATGAACCTTGGGCTTATGAGTCATTTGGAGTAGGCGATCGCTTGAAATTGGGACATTTCTCTAGAGCAAATAACAGTTAGAAAAGAGATTTGTGAGTGATGGCGACTTGCATTTTTTCCAGTAACTCCGAAAGAGGAAGTGCCCTAAAATCCCCAGGCGCGATCGCACACTCAGGGTTTGCTGCTCAACTAACAGACTTCATTCAAGATTGGGCGATCGCTCCACCAATTCCTGCACAAAGGCTTGATGGATTGGGTCAGCAATCCCAGCTTGCAGCCCATTCAGCACCTCCATCATTCTGCCCTCTAATAAAGCTGGCACGTTCAGCCACAATCCGGGAAACACGCTACTGCGAATCATGCCATCGGCATCTGGTTCAATTAAGACAAATTCCTCTGCTTGCAACCGAAACCAACTGAGGCGGTTCTCAAAGGTTGACCACACCAAATATTCCTGTACCCCATTGCGTCGATAGGCATTGCGCTTGACTCCTAAATCAATTGCCGCACTGCTTGTGGCAATTTCCGCCACTAATTCTGGTGTCCCTTCGATATAGCCATCCTCGCTAATCGTTGAGTTACCGCCAACTTCAATTCGCAGCAGGGCATCCGGTTGCGGTTCATTGTCCATATCTAGCCGGGTTGTAGCGTTATCCGATCCGCTAACACCCGGAGTTGCTGTGCAATACACCCCCAGCCAGGTAATTAAATTAAAATGAGGATTACCGTGAAAAACTCTAACTGGGGATGCCACGTAAACCACTCCTTCAATCAGTTCCGCTTTAAATTTTTCTGGGGTCGCCTCATAGCGGCGCTCAAACTCAGCACGAGTCAATCGATCGCCACTTTCCAGGGGTGGAATTGGGATGGAACGAGCAGGCTGCTGCAACACCATAATCAAAAATCAAAGTTTAGAGGATGAAGGAGATGGTTGGTATCCATTTTACAGCACTTTTTAACACGGTGTGGTACAGTAACAGCCATGAGCGAACCAATTTATTTATGTATAGCGCTTCGCGCTGGTCTATTTACACGCCTGCGAGATGTATCCTTGATCAGGATTTTATAGAGCATTTGTACTACACCCCCAGGAGAGCAAACTGCTTTCTTGAGTAATTAAGAGGCAGTATGATAAAAAAATGTGACGAAACAAGCTTGTTTCACCCCTGTCTTGCCTCTTATAGGCAAGTTTTGGACAGTAGGTTCAGTTATGCGATCGCGTCAAATCGTTGTACCGCCAAGTCCAAATCACAGAGGCAGTTGGCAGTGGTTGCTCCAGTTGTGCGATCGCATTGTGCCAGCCTTAGCTAAACCCACGCTGGCGGGAAGTATTTCTAGGACAGTCGATCAAAAAGTTTTCGGTTGACATAGCCTGATAAATTTCAGCTTAAAGGCTTTGTCTGCCAAGCTTTTGAGTTGCTTTTCACCCCTTCCGTAAAACAATTTTTCCGATGAACTCTATCCTGGTTTTCGGTAGCATCAATATCGATTTAGTCACCAAAACGCCTCGTTTACCTGTCGCGGGTGAAACGGTGAACGGATCTGAGTTTTTTACCGCACCTGGGGGAAAAGGGGCAAATCAGGCTGTCGCCGCCGCACGACTGGGAATGATGACTCACTTGGTTGGGTGCTTGGGAGATGATACGTTTGCACCTCAATTGCTGGCAAGTTTACAAGCCGCAGGCGTGCAGACAGATCAAATTGTACGGGATACTTCAGCGAGTTCTGGTGTAGCCGTAATTTTGGTAGATGAAACAGGCGAAAATCAGATTGTGATTACCGCAGGTGCAAATGGACAACTCAATCAAACTGATGTGGAACGCCTCAAACCTCTCTTAAGAGAAGCCAACGCCTTACTGATGCAGTTAGAAATTCCCCTGATTACCGTGGTTGAAGCGGCTAGAACTGCCCAGGGCGCAGGGGTTCCAGTAATTCTTGATCCAGCACCTGCCCAGGATATTCCTCTGGAACTGTACAACTTGGTTGATATTATCACTCCCAATCAGATAGAAGCCAGTCAGTTGGTGGGTTTTGCTGTGGATAGTCTGGAAACAGCCCAGAAAGCCGCGCCTATCCTTCAGCAACGAGGTGTGAAGACTGTAATTCTGACATTGGGGAACCAAGGCGTTTACTGTAGCACTCCATCTGAACGCTTTTTTGTACCAGCCTTTCCGGTTCAGGTGGTTGATACCACGGCGGCGGGTGA
>NZ_DS989850.1:0-1579 GCF_000155555.1 Coleofasciculus chthonoplastes PCC 7420 | reverse complement strand
TCGTCCCGTTTTTTCTAGTTCAGATTAACCACCAGCCACAGCAGGTACAATGCTGACTTCATCGCCATCGCTGAGTTGGGTATTTGTGCCATCGAGAAAGCGAATATCTTCGCTATTGACGTAGAAGTTTAAAAAGCGGCGAGGCTTCCCTTGATCATCACACAAGCGCCCTTTAATTCCAGGACAATTAATTTCGAGGGAGTCCAAAAGTTCAGCGACATTGCCAGCGCTGCATTCAATCATTGCTTTATTGTCAGTGAATTTCTGGAGGGTGGTAGGAATTAAAACTTTTACAGCCATAGATTTGGAATCAGTGATTAATGGGTAGATGTTCGAGATGTTTCCAAGTAGAGATATAGGGAAACAACTTAAGGTGATAAGCAATACTGCTCAGCTTTTGGGCTGTGTACTCGCACTTTTTGCCTCCCTTCTTCTACCCAAGCCGGGTTAACTACCCCCTTCATGAGTAGAGACAAGGCAACAGGCTTTCATTGGCTAAGGGATAAAGGGGTTCCTGTCGTCGGATTTGGTATTACTCCCCTCTCCCAAGCTTGGGAGAGGGGCTGGGGGTGAGGGTTGTCAACGTATTAAACCAAAACTTGTTGCCATTCTAAACGGTCAAGGGTATGCGCCCGTTCTAATGCTCGCTCAAAACTGTCTAATTTGGGTTCAATGGTTAGGGGTTCACCAATATATCCTTGTACCGCTTCTTGGGTTTTGAGTCCATTCCCGGTGATATAGGCAACAGTGGTTTCATCCGGGTTAATTTTTCCAGCTTCTACTAATTTCTTGAGGACGGCAATTGTTGTACCCCCAGCGGTTTCGGTAAAGATACCTTCAGTTTCAGCTAGCAGTTTCATGCCTTCGACGATTTCAGCGTCGGTGACGGATTCAATATTACCGTTGGTTTTCTGGGCGATCTCTAGGGCGTAAATGCCATCAGCAGGATTTCCGATCGCGATCGATTTAGCAATTGTACTCGGTTTTACCGGAGTGACGAAATCCCGTCCTTCCCGGAAGGCTTGAGCAATGGGAGAACAACCTTCGGCTTGTGCGCCACTGAAGCGCACCGCTTTATCTGCCACTAAACCAGTTTTGATGAACTCTTGGAAGCCTTTGTGAATTTTGGTGAACAGAGAACCGGAAGCCAAGGGCGACACAATATGATCCGGTAGCTGCCAACCCAGTTGTTCGGCGACTTCAAAGCCCAGAGTTTTTGAGCCTTCTGAATAATAAGGACGCAAGTTAATGTTTACAAATCCCCAACCATGGGTATTGGCAACCTCACAACAGAGGCGGTTGACCTGATCATAGTTGCCTTCTACTGCCATTACGGTGGGGTTGTAGATTAATGTACCTAAAACTTTCCCCGCTTCTAAGTCAGCCGGAATAAATACACAACAGTCGAGTCCGGCGTGTGCCGCGATCGCAGCGGTAGAATTGGCTAAGTTCCCTGTACTGGCACAAGATACGGTAGAAAATCCTAATTCTCTAGCTCTAGTGAGGGCGACAGATACCACCCGATCCTTGAAACTCAAGGTGGGCATATTTACTGCATCATTTTTAATATAAAGATTTT
>NZ_DS989849.1:50583-59005 GCF_000155555.1 Coleofasciculus chthonoplastes PCC 7420 | reverse complement strand
CCCTACTATACGTGGCGTTTGTGCTTGGGTACTTTTTCCTTCTATCCCTTCTACCATCTACTCTCTGCCTTGTCCCTACTCAAATGGGGGTAGTTAACCCGGACATGATATTACTTATGGTACAGCAGAAGCCCCACAAAAAAACCGATGATTAAGCCTGACGTGTGACCCGTGAAACTTACTTGAGGAATTGACAGGTCAAAGATAACTTGAAAGGCAATAATAAATAAAATAAACCGCAAACGACGAGACGCTAAACGCGATTTTTCACGCCGCCATCCTTGAAGTAAAATAGCTGCCGTTGCGCCCACAATCCCCATCACGGAACCGGATGCCCCAACTACAAATTGCGCCTCAGAGTATCCGAAATGAGTGGCTAGAGATACCACCAACATCGAACCAACACCACAACTGAGGTAAAGTAGTAAATATCGCCACCCAGAAAGGGCATATTCGACAAAGGGTCCAAGGATATACAGACCCAGCATATTCATTAATAGATGCAGAAATCCAAAGTGCAAAAATGTTGAGGTCAATAACCGCCACCAAGCACCGTCGAGAACTTCCTCTGGTACTAATGCGCCGAGTTTGTATAAAACTTGCGGATTTTCACTTCCACCAAAGTGAATTTCTAATCCAAATACAATCAGGTTTAATCCAATAATTCCCCAAGTTGTATAGGCTCTAGAACCGAGAAACCGTTCTCTGGAACCGTATCGCACCTGATGTTGGAGATTGAGTGTAAGCCGTGCTAAAATCTGCTGAGAATATTGAGTCAAAACAGCATCAGGGTTGACAGGTGACTGAGATAAACGAGCTTCGATCGCATGGCGGTAGAGTCCAGTATGGCGGTTAGAAATAGCCAACAGTTGCTGACGTGCTTCCTCTACGTCTCCCGCCGCCCAATCTGCTGTAGCCAGCCAAAATTGGCGAATGTACTTTGGATAAAATGCTAAAGGTCCAGTGAGTAATTGGACAACCTGGGCTTTTTGACCGCAAAAAGCAAAGGCAAATAAATAGGCTTGACTCTGATTGATGCCGCGATCGCTATGTTCTAAGATACGTTCAAATTGATCAAGTTGAGCAAGCACACGATTTAAGTCCCCCATCTCTCCTAATGCTCGCAGGTAGTACAGGATTAGACGGGGATCATGTTCTAGGGCGGTTTGTGATAAATTGGTCTCAATCCACTCCCGCAACTCTTGCCAACGCGCCTCCATTTTATAGAGAGTGGCGATGGTATGTCGCACCAGAGGACGATTGGTGGTTTTGTCGCGGTTAATAATTGCCGTGGCTTCAGTGGTTGAACCTTGCTTCAATTGTTCCAGGGTGTCCAACAATTCAGCAAATTGACGCCAATTTTGGGCGGGGTGTAGCCAACACAGGAGTTTACCCAGTCGGCTAGCTGCACCAAAGCGTTCCTGATATGCCAGTTGATTCATGAGTCTAAACCCCAGAATCGGCATTAAGATCAACAATCCCCATAACCCCCCGCCAATCCAGCCTGCATTCTCTGGAGTGAGGACATATAAGACACCTGTTGTGGCTAATACTAAACCAGAAACAAGCATCCAGCTACGGATGTACACGGCTGAATCCGAAATACTGGCACGGCGAATGCCGACGATAATGTTCAGAACGCAAGAGGTGCAGACAATCCAGAGGAGTAACTGATTAATATCCATCAAGAGTGATTGGCGATCGGGTTGGGAAGAGTCGGCGAAGTTCACCTTTTCAACCATAACCCGATCCAAGATGCGATCGCGGTTGTGGGAATTATCAGGTTCGCGGTTGTAGGGGTTGTAGGGGTTGTAGGGGCGAGTCGCTGCACAAATATTGAAATGTGACAATTAACCTATCTCGACTCGCCCCAGTCTAACTGTAGAGGGTAAGCTGTCATGCATTTAAATTGGGTATTCGTAGCGAACAAGATGCTTGATGTAGCGAGCAAGATGCTCGCACTACGGCAAGGATTGCGCCATTATTGATATTAAGGTTTAAATGCCGAACAGCTATTTTTTCCCAGGCAACCCCAATATTATTAATCTTGAATTGACGATATCATGCGGAGAGCGACCCGATCAAATTGATAGGTTAGTTTTCCTATTTTAATACAGCAGGTCGCCCCTACAGATGCTGGCAAAACATTAATAACCAAGAAAAATCCGCCCTACCAACTGGGTGGTTAACGGCGGTCAAATTTCAGCTACTGAATTGTTCAATTCGATGTGTGTAGCCTAGATATTCAGTTTAGGCTTTCTTGCCAAAGTGCCGCTTCAGCATTGCACCGACGCTTAAGGAGCCAATTGCCAGTAAACCAGTTACTGCGCCGGGTTCAGGTACAGTTTGAGAGAACTCTTGAATAATTACGGAAGCTTCTGCATCTTCCAAGAGTAGGGGATTCAAATCGTCTACGCCGCTAAGCCGAATATTTTTTAATACTCGCAGCTTCTTAACTGGATATATCAAATCTACCCAGTCTTCTGTTCCATCAACAGTTGATGTGAGGTTATCAACGAATAAATTATCGTCAAGTAGGGATACACCAGTAACAGGATCGGTGATCTTTTCCGAAATCGTTATGACTCCTTGATCCAGTACTGGCTCAGGCACAAACCCTAAGTGGGCATCTTTAATGTATTTGTTTGAACCCTCTACAATATGTACGTCGAATCCCAATGCGAGATCATACCCCCAACCCGCATCAGCTTTCCAAAAGTCATTAAATAACAGTCCATGTCCACTATCTAAAGAAAGTTGATTGGAGCTTCCTCCTACCGTAATATCAGCAGGATTGGTTGGACCAATTGGGCGAGCAACCGCAGGTAAATCTTTAATATCATCACAGGTTAGGGAACCAGGCGTACCAGGAGCCTGACAAGCCGTCTGAAAGACGAATTCATGAAAGATTTTATCGTCAACCTGGAAAGCATTGTCATTCGCCACCCAACCTATTGAACCATCTGGATTAACCACCTGATCCAAGAAATTATCTAAACTAACTGGTGCGGTGAATATTGTTGCTCCAGGAGCCAGCGTAAACGCTCCAACTGGACTCGCCACAACTCCCAAAGCGGCGGTAGCGCTGACGGCACAGGCGACGGCGAATGCACTTTGACGGTTCATACTATATATCTCCAAATTCGGCTAAAGTTGACACAAGTTAACAAAGTGAGTTAGTATGAGCCTAAATAAAGTTACAGGATATTAACAAAGCAGGCGGCTAAAGAGGTAGTTCTGAATACCTTGATGCTCTTGTATCTTGGTATCAGTGGCTTCTATATGATCTGAGAGAAATATCGGATCAACGCTCGCCTTCTTTCTCTTGAGATAGCTACTAACTCCTTTCTTGTCTGTAACTTTATCGCTAATTTATTTTTCTGAAAAGAGATTTTGTGTATCTTTACTGAATCTTTATATAAAAAGCCCTTGGCTTCATCAAAGCTTCATAAATCGAGTGTTATGCTAGGTATATTTACCTAATTTAGGGATGGTACTTAAAATCCTTGAATTGAGGAGAGTTAACGGAAACGTCGCTAATTCCCCAAAAACCCGCCTTACATCAATCTGCGTAAGAGTTGAGATTTTACCCAATCTTCATACATTCCAAGTGAAGTCGGTAAAATTAACGAACGACAGCATAATCTAATTAACGATGACTCAACCGCAACTCTCTCCCTACGGTTCCTGGAACTCTCCGATCGCAGCCGAACTCATCGTGGCTGGTACGATTGGCTTGGGGAGTATTACCCTGGATGATACCGATACTTACTGGATCGAAGCGCGACCGATGGAAGCGGGACGTAATGTAATTGTACGACGTCAGGAGAATGGCGCGATCGCAGATATTACCCCCTCTTCTTTTAATGTGCGTACTCGCGTTCATGAATATGGTGGTGGTGCTTACACGGTCAAAGATGGGATTATTTATTTTGCCAATTATCAGGATCAGCGCCTTTACCAGCAGACGGGTGATGCAGAACCTCAACCCATCACCCCAGAGTCAGGGGGAACTCTCCGCTATGCTGATGTAGTGATTGATTCCCAGCGACAACGGCTGATTTGTGTGCGCGAAGATCACAGTGATGAGGGAAAGGAACCAATTAACACCTTAGTCAGTATTCCGTTAAATAATCGTAACGATATCCAAATTATCGCTACAGGAAATGACTTCTACGCCTCACCCCGATTAAGTCCGGATGGTTCTCAGTTAACCTGGTTGACGTGGAATCATCCTAATATGCCATGGGATGGGACACAACTGTGGGTGGCGTCGATTCAAGGGAATGGATTATTAGGTGAAGCGAAATGTATTGCCGGTGGGGTTGACGAGTCAATCTTTAAACCTGAATGGTCACCCGATGGCACATTATACTTTGTTTGGGATCGGACAGGGTGGTGGAATCTTTATCGCTGGAATCAGCAAGGGATAGAACCTCTGTGTGAAATGGAGGCGGAGTTTGGTCTTCCTCAATGGGTGTTTGGTATGTCTACTTATGGCATCTCATCGCGCGATCGCCTAATCTGTGCTTATACTGTCCAAGGTCGATGGCGCTTAGGGAGTATCGATCTCCAGACGAAACAATTCAACCCGATTGAAACCCCTTATACCAGTATTTCATCGGTGCAAGTGACAGAGGATCGCGTCGTCTTTATTGGTGGTTCCGCCACCGAACCCACCGCTGTGGTACAGATGGATGTAGCCAGCCAACAGATAGAGGTTTTGCGTCAATCGACAACATTAGAGATAGATAAAGGATATCTCTCCATACCCGAGGCGATCGCATTTCCCACCGAAAACGGTCAAACGGCTTACGGCTTCTTCTATCCCCCGCAAAATAAAGACTATCAAGCGCCCGAAACCGAGAAACCCCCTCTGATTGTCAAAAGTCACGGTGGACCAACTGCATCCACATCCAGTACCTTTAATCTAAAGATTCAATATTGGACAAGTCGCGGCTTTGCCTTCTTAGATGTTAACTATGGCGGAAGTACAGGATATGGACGCGAGTATCGCCAACGCCTCCAGAATCAATGGGGAATTGTCGATGTCGATGACTGCGCCAATGGTGCAAAGTACCTGGCTGAACAAGGATTCGTTGATGGAGAACGGTTAGCGATCGCAGGCGGTAGCGCTGGGGGGTATACTACATTAGCCGCCCTTACCTTCCGAGATGTATTTAAAGCTGGGGCGAGTTATTACGGCGTCAGTGACTTGGAAACCTTAGCCACCGATACCCATAAATTTGAATCCCGTTACCTGGATGGATTAATTGGTGCTTATCCAGAACGCCAAGACTTGTACAAAGCGCGATCGCCCATTCATTTTACTGACAAATTGTCCTGTCCGGTGATTTTCTTCCAAGGGTTAGAGGATAAAGTGGTTCCCCCCAATCAAGCCGAGACGATGGTGGAGGCGTTAAAAGCAAAGGGATTACCCGTAGCATACATCACCTACCCCGAAGAACAGCATGGATTCCGACGGGCGGAAAACATCAAGCGCACCTTGGAAGCCGAGTTATACTTTTATTCACGGATATTCGGGTTTGAGTTAGCCGAACCCATTGAACCCGTCGCGATCGACAATTTTTAACCCATAATTTATCAGGAAATTAAACTGTAGGGGCGGGTTTAGGGACAATTGTAGGGGCGGGTTTAGGGACAATTGTAGGGGCGGGTTTAGGGACAATTGTAGGGGCGGGTTTAGGGACTAAATTCAGATATCCACCAATAACGGAACAACAAAACCCGCCCTTCTCACTCGCCCTTCCCTAGGATGGCTATCAGAGGATGTCACAGAAAATTGCTAACCTAGAACCATTAATACTCAACAATCTATCCCAGAAGGTCAAGCCATGAATAACCGGGAAACCCGAAAACTTGTCCGTCAGGAAACCCAAGCCCTTGCCCGTGAAGTCAAAACCCAGGCTACCATTTTAGGCGGACTCGTCGCGGTGATGTGGGGTTTAGAACTCATTGATTTAATTATCTTCCAAGGTGTACTCGACAGCTATGGTATTTTACCCCGGACAATTATTGGGTTAAGGGGTATCCTATTTGCCCCATTTCTCCATGGTGGTTTACCTCACCTAATTGCTAATACGGTTCCCTTTCTCACCCTCGGCTGGTTCGTCATGTTACAAAAAACCAGCGACTTTTTTATTGTCACTGCCATCACCATGGTTGTCAGTGGTTTAGGGGTATGGCTGATTGGTTCTCCCGGTGTTCACATTGGCGCTAGCGGTCTAGTTTTTGGCTATCTGGGTTTTCTACTATTGCGTGGTTATTTTCAACGCAATATTCCCTCTATTTTGCTTTCCCTTATCGTGGGATTTCTCTATGGAGGCGCAATTTGGGGTGTTTTACCAACGGTTCCTGGTGTATCCTGGGAAGGGCATTTATTTGGCTTTATTGGTGGAATTGTGGCTGCACGCTTGTTATCTCAGCCTAAGGGATGAGGAATAGGGAAGATGGGGAAGATGGGGGAGATGAGGGAGATGAGGGAGATGGGGGAATTAATTCAACACTTGATCGGGGCGGGTTTAGTTACCTTTGGGTTAAGTAAGAAACGATAATAGTGAAACCCGCCCCTACACACCGCCGCCGAAAGTCGTGAAGGGTCAATATTTTCCCAATTTTAATGGCAAAACAAAAATTCCCTTATCTGGTTGGTTCCAAATGGACAGCGACACAACAAACCTGGGGTTGGCGACATTTTCAAGTAGTTAACCGCAAAAATCAGGGTCAATGGGTTTTTGCCGAAATGGTGGCATCCTGTGACTCGACTGTTCGCTTTTGGTTGAATGCTAAACAGCTTAAAGACCGTTCTTTGTGGAAACCAGGTTGGCAATCTTTACAAGAAATGAAGGAAATAGAAGAGGATGAATTATAAAGTGAGAGGTTGGCTGGAGGGAAAAAACAGTTCAATGAATACTCAATAGGATAGAAATATACCGATCCTATGAAAATATTGTTGCTCAGGTAAGGTCTTATGAAAAATCATTCGTCAAAGTTGATTGTTGCTTTAGCTTTCATCATTTTCCCGCTAAGTTGTGCTGCTTCTAGTAGTGGTAGAATTTGCCAGTATAATCCTGACTCTGGAAAACCTAATCCTTTGGGAATGAGATCATATATTACCATTACAGAAGATGAGGGGAGTACGATTGTTACTTATGAACAGTTTCCCTCAAATGTTGATGAAAATGTTACGCTGACAACGAAACGGGAACTCACGTTTCATGATACTCCCTTGGACACAGCGCGGGTTATTCTCCTGCAAAACAAAAATTACTATTCTGAGTTAGTTGGGTATGATGACCCCGAAGGATTTGCCCCTGTTAATGAAGTACTAACCTGTGAGTCAAAGTGATGGGAGGTTATATTTGAATATCTAAAGGAAAAATGAGCGTAGTCGAAGGGTCAATTGTAGGGGCGGGTTTAACCACTGTAGGGGCGGGTTTAGCCACTGTAGGGGCGGGTTTAGCCACTGTAGGGGCGGGTTTAGCCACTAAAGCTAGCTTGTTACCAATAGCTGAACAACAAAACCCGCCCTTGCTTGTTACCAATAGCTGAACAACAAAACCCGCCCTTGCTTGTATACCAATAGCTGAACAACAAAATCTGCTCTTATTGACAAGACTAAGATGTATAAATAAGTCAATCTAATCACATGAAAAGGTTATTGATTACAGGTGTTAGTGGATTTTTGGGTTGGCATATTTGCCAGTTGTCAAAACGAGAATGGAATGTCTATGGAACTTGCCTTTCTAAATCTGCCAATAGTCCAGACATAAACATACTAAAAGTTGATTTAACCCATTTTCAGGAAGTTAAGCAGATTTTCCAAACTATTAAACCCGACGCGGTTATTCATACAGCTGCTCAATCTAGCCCCAATTTTTGCCAAATGCACCCCCAGGAAACGGAAGCAATAAATGTTACAGCATCTGGAAATATCGCGGGACTGTGTGCAGATCATAATATTCCTTGTGTATTTACATCCACTGATCTGGTATTCAATGGTTTAAACCCACCCTGTCGGGAAACTGATCCGGTTTCGCCAATTAGTTATTATGGAGAGCAAAAAGTTAGGGCTGAGACTCTGATGTTAACTCGCTATCCTCAGACAGCAATTTGCCGAATGCCGTTAATGTTTGGTCAGGCGACACCAACGGCGACTAGCTTTATTCAGCCATTTATTGAAACGTTACAAGCAGGAAACGAGTTAAAGCTATTTATTGATGAATTTCGCACACCTGTGAGTGGAACCACCGCAGCTAAAGGGTTATTGTTAGCCCTCGATAACGTTCAAGGCTACCTGCATCTGGGGGGGAAAGAGCGAATATCACGTTACGAATTTGGGTGTCTGCTGGTTGATGTGTTACGATTACCCAAAGCTGGATTAAAATCTTGTCGCCAAGCT
>NZ_DS989849.1:0-49444 GCF_000155555.1 Coleofasciculus chthonoplastes PCC 7420 | reverse complement strand
TTCGTAGATCATATTTCATTGAAGCGGCTGTAGCCGGGGATACATTGACCATCGTTACGGTAGCGGCAGTGGTAGCAACCGTTAAGGCAGACAGCCACGGTGAGTAGCTAAATTTCATAAATTGGAAACCCTGTAGTAAGTGAAACAACTGTGACAAATTAAATGACTAAATAAAGGAATGTTTCCTCTATCTGTAGAAGTATTTATAAAACTATACTTATTTATCTTTGTCAAGTCAATCTCATTGAGAGGATAAAGTCATAATTTCTACGGGAATTCGCAAGATAATCTTAGCAAAGTGAGATAAGCCGAACTTAAATTTAAGCGATCGCGGCAATTCTTGCCAGGAAACTGGCACAAAGCCAAAGCGCCTGTAGAATTGGGCTAGGCGCGTCCCTAAACATTCCAGATAGAGGGGGTGGCTGGCTTGGTGAATCAGATGCTGCGTCAGCAACGTTCCCAAACCGCGATCGCGCCACTCTGGGGCGACAACCAAACTCCCTAACTCCTGGGCGTCAGCAAACTGGCGTAACTGTCCACATGCTACCACCTGTCCTTCGCATTCAATCACCCAGAATTGCTGCCATCGTAACTGAGTTGGATCAAGTTTTGCCCCCAGTACCAATCGGAAAATCGCGCCCCGATCCCCAGAAGAGGCGCGTCGGAGGGTACAGTTGGCGGGTAGAGACGGCTGACTTGTATGCATGTAGGATGATTTAAGGTGCGATCGCTGATTTTAATGGTTCGAGAGTACCCGAAACCTGATACATTTACCGAGTATCGGCTCTTCAATTTTATGGATTGACTATGAAAGTCTTGGTTATTGGTGGCGATGGTTATTGTGGGTGGGCAACTGCCCTGCATCTATCCAAAAAAGGATACGACGTCGGGATTATGGATAACCTGGTGCGTCGTCACTGGGATATGAAACTGGGTGTAGAAACCCTGACGCCAATTGCACCGATTCAACACCGTATCCAACGTTGGCAGGATCTGACGGGTAAATCCATTGACTTGTTCGTGGGTGATATCACCGACTACGATTTCCTGATTAAATCCCTGCATCAGTTTGAACCGGAGGCAATTGTTCACTTTGGCGAACAACGGTCTGCCCCATTCTCGATGATTGACCGCGAACATGCGGTACTGACTCAGGTGAATAATGTCGTAGGGACATTAAATATTCTCTACGCCATGCGACAAGACTTCCCCGATTGCCATTTGGTCAAACTGGGGACGATGGGTGAATACGGCACGCCGAACATCGATATCGAAGAAGGCTACATCACCATCGAGCATAATGGGCGCAAAGATACCTTACCCTATCCCAAACAGCCTGGTAGCTTCTACCACCTGAGCAAAGTCCACGATAGCCATAATATCCACTTTGCTTGCAAGATTTGGGGACTCCGGGCAACAGATCTGAATCAGGGTGTCGTCTATGGAGTCTTAACCGAAGAAACCGGAATGGATGAGATGCTGATTAACCGCCTCGACTACGATGGCGTTTTCGGTACAGCCTTAAACCGTTTCTGTATCCAGGCGGCGGTGGGTCATCCCTTAACGGTCTATGGTAAAGGGGGACAAACCCGGGGCTTCTTAGATATTCGGGATACCGTGCGTTGTGTCGAACTCGCGATCGCGAATCCGGCTGATCCCGGTCAATTCCGCGTATTTAACCAGTTCACGGAAATGTTCAGCGTGGGTGACTTAGCCGTGATGGTGAAAAATGCTGGAACCCATTTGGATATCGATGTGGACATTAAGCACCTCGATAACCCACGAGTTGAGTTAGAACAGCATTATTTCTACGCCAAAAATACTTGCTTGTTAAGTTTAGGACTCCAACCCCATTACCTCTCTGATTCCCTGATCGATTCCTTACTTAACTTTGCCAGCAAGTACAAGCACCGTGTAGATGAAAAGCAAATCTTACCCAAGGTGTCTTGGCGGCGCTAAAGCTCTTGACTATCGGTTCAGGATTCAGGACTATGGTAGGGAAGACATAAAACATCAACGGAAAAAAATAGGGGTTGCGGTGATTGATATTCCCGTTTTTTCAACCCAATTCGGTCTAGAACAGCCCAGGATAATCACTGAACTAATGGTTTCGGTAAGAGGAACTAGAAACTCTTGGTTTCCTCTTACCCTATCTCATCTTTCCCTGGGAATAGCCAGATTTTCATAGCTTGTCATGATGATAAAATCGGCAATTCTTCTCGTATTTGTCGTCTTACCCGGTTTCGCTGCATCGGTTCTCAGTGCCTATTATCTTTTCCCAGAATGGGTAGCATTAGAGCGTCACCAAAGGTATTATCAACAGTTGTCTCAATCTCCATCTTCGACAATGCGGGATTTATCCATTGCCCAAGCCGCAGAAAATAGACATCGAATTAACTGTTTTGCTGAAGGTGTGGGCGTTTTATTAGGGGGAATTATCGCCGCCATTGGTATTCATGGACTCTGTACCTTACCGCCCAAAAACGCTGAAGATCCTTAGTTGTTCTAACTGTCGCCATCAAGGTGAAGATACATGGTACTAAAATTTTGGCTGGTGGGTTTCGACTTCGCTCAACCCACCCTACGGTATATAAGGATTTCGGCGATCCAAAAAGGTTGATTTTAGTGCCATTGAAGTTAGGACAGATATAATGGCTGAGACCCTATACCAGTAACAACCCTCCTACCTTCTGCCTCCTGCCTCCTACCGTTTGCAATACCACTCCGCACACAGTCACACGATTATGCGAATTGCCTTATTCACTGAAACCTTTTTGCCTAAAGTTGATGGGATTGTCACGCGACTGCGGCACACGGTTGATCATTTACAACGCAATGGTGACCAGGTTCTGGTAATCTGTCCAGATGGTGGACTCACAGAACACAAAGGTGCCAAAATTTATGGCGTTTCGGCTTTTCCATTACCTTTATATCCCGAACTGAAACTGGCATTACCTCGACCCGCGATTGGCATAGCGTTAGCCAAATTTAAGCCGGATGTAATTCATGTGGTGAATCCGGCGGTATTAGGGTTAGGGGGACTCTATTATGCTAAAGCAATGCAAATTCCTTTAATCGCATCCTATCATACTCATTTACCCCAGTATCTTCAGCATTATGGGTTAGGGATGTTAGAACCGGTGATGTGGGAATTAATTAAGGCAAATCACAACCAAGCCCAGCTTAATTTATGTACCTCGACGGCGATGGTGGAGGAATTGAGAGGGCGAGGGATTCAACACTTAGATTTGTGGCAACGGGGGGTAGATACAGAGACATTTCGTCCCAGTTTGGCGTCTGAGGACATGCGATCGCACTTGTCTCAAGGACACCCGGAAAGCCCGTTGCTGCTTTATGTGGGGCGGTTGTCGGCGGAAAAGGAAATTGACCGGATTAAACCCGTTCTCGAATCGATTCCCGGTGCGCGTTTGGCGTTAGTGGGCGATGGACCCCATCGCAGCGCCCTAGAAAAACATTTTGCCGGAACCCCCACCCATTTTGTCGGGTATCTGACAGGTGAAGCCTTAGGTTCTGCCTTTGCGTCGGCGGATGCGTTTATTTTCCCCTCCCGTACCGAAACCTTGGGATTAGTTTTACTCGAAGCGATGGCGGCGGGGTGTCCCGTTGTCGCGGCGCGTTCCGGGGGAATTCCCGATATCGTCACCGATGGGGTGAACGGCTACCTGTTTGATCCAAAAGATGAACAAGGCGCGATCGCCGCGACTCAACGTCTGTTCCAGGAACAAACCGAACGGGAAACCTTACGAGAAAACGCCAGGGCGGAAGCGGAACGCTGGAGTTGGTCAGCCGCAACCCGTCAGTTACAACAGTATTATCAGGGCGTGGTGTTGTCGCGATCGCTCTTACCTGCGGCTTGATTAGGGGCTGTTGAATAAGTCTTGTGGTGGGAATAGGCAACACCTCGACTTGCAATCAGAGGGTGGTAGGGGCACGGCATTGCCGTGCCCTCTTATATAGCTTGCGCCCCTACTCAGGTTCTGCATCAAACCTATTCACTCAAGCGATCGCCTTCTACAATGAAAGCATCAGACCAAATTCGAGGAGAAAGTCATGGCAGCAGAGCGAGAATTTGATGATGCTCTACATGAAGCTGGCGTAGAGGCGGCTAAGGTACTGAAAGAGTTTCTCAAGAATCCACCAGAAGGAAGCGCAGAAAACGACGCTAACATGGTCAAGGTAAAAGTTGCGCTTCAGGTACTAGCGATCGCCAATGATCTACCCACTCCCCCATTTTTTATCGATTCAAGCAATCAAGCTTAAAATAGCCGGAAAATCAGTTCCTACAATCAATTGATAGACGTTTCGCCGAAACGTCTCTACCTTCTCCCGCCACACTTCGCAGACGTGAAGATCGCGGCGGGATTTGTATAGCACTACGCACTCTAGTTAGGACAAATGAAGAAAAATTCAAATCCTTCAATCCCTTGATGAGTAAGCGTTTTTATTCACTATTGCCCATTGCCTGTTGCCTAGCGCGTAGCGCTATACAATCTAGCTTTGGCGACTTTTTCGATAGGGAATTTCAGAGTCAGTCAGGTTGGATTGGATAGGTTCGTAGTAACGGCAAGACTGACAAGGACCCTCTGGATTAACCGCACAACGCACAAGTTCAGAATTCGCATTATATTCACAACTCGCATCGCCCAGCACCCAGCGCCCATCAACCAAACTTTTCTCCGTCGGGCGCGGAGCCGATTGGACGTATAGGGCAATTTTATGTAAACGATAACGCCCAGATTTTAGAAGATAGCGATGGCGACGCTCTAAAACAGCGTAGGTTTGACCGTTATAGTCAAGATAATTACCCGGTTGGGGAGTCCAATCTAATCGGATATTACCCAGACTCTGACGCGATTGCGTCAGGATTAGCTCTGCGGGAAGAGAATCTGGCTCCATAGTGAGTGATAGGTGTGATGATGACTACACTTGGATGGTATCGCAATCATTGTTGTCATTCGTCATTTGTCGTTCGTCATTTGTCATTTGTCATTTGTCATTTGTCATTTGTCATTTGTTGACTCCCCCATCTCCCCATCTCCCCCAACTCCCCCGCGCCTCCGCTGGGGTGTGGGGTCTGACCCATATCCCTCAAATGGTTAGGATAGTTCATATTGGATAAAAGTGCTCGCCGAACGTCTCAGTCGAACGCTCAATTGCCGCGAAGTCAAAGCGTCAATCGGAAGTCCTGTCGGACTGCTGTCTATGTAAGGGGACTTGTTTCCTCCCCATACATAAATGACAGAGTATTCCATTCGTCCCCTTACCAACCCAGATTTTCGATGAAAATTTCAGTGAGACTTATACCTGGTGCGCTATCTGATTTATTCGCTCAAGCTAGCAGTTCTGGTAAAATTACGCTCGCTGACCGATACGGATTAATGGCAGCATTGCTAGAAGAATCACTAACTGATGAAGAAAGAGACTCCCTAGAACGATTACTCCGCGCATTTCGCCGAGGACGGATGAAGGTGGTCGATGAGATTTCTACACTAGAATAGTAGAGATGTGCCATGGCACGTTTGTCATAGGTAAAGTCGAGGGAGGGTATTGCCCCTTGCCCCTCTCTGTTATCATTAATCGCTTTATTTCTACTTAGGGACTTGCGGCTTAATAATATACCAATCAAGCTTGGCTGAGTTGATGAATACAGCTTTCTTCACTGGTACTTTATTTTTACGCAGCTCCCTTAGCCCAGAGAAGCGTCACTACTCATATTCGGTTGGGTGACATTCGATTAAGGACAGGTTTTGTGGATTGGTTATCGGTTATGAACCCTCCGGAGCGCGTCAATCCGCCCCGACAATAGTGTGACTTCATTTTTTCAGAATGGACTGAAAAAGAAGGTAAAGAGTTGGATTATTGACAAGTTGATACGTTGCGGCTTGATTCGATTCCTTTCGGTTTAGTTAATAATTAGTTTCTACGACTTCCTATTTGCCACGTCTTTTTTATTTAAGCCGATTCAACTTAATCAGGAGTCTTGGGGAATAGTATTTTGACCTTCCAATAATTTTAGATAGGAGTAGGGTACAGATAGGGGCCACGTAATAGTAGCGACAACGAAACAAACTCCACAGCTAAATTTATCGTCTTCCGATAAGGTATTATCTTCTTGTAAACAGGTAAACCACTTGTTTAACAAGCGCATAGCTACGACTAAGTAAAGAGTAACTGAGCTAACTAACATGATATGCAACATAATAAGCTTACCTTCAAGAATTGTTTTTTCAGCGCTAACGGCTGGTTAAGTCTTTCGCTTTTTATCTAGTATACTGAACGATTTGCTTCCCAAAAGCCTATACTACCCATATTTACACAATCTTCACTGTGCCTCTTTTATTTTAACTGTATTTTAATAAAGGGAGTTGCTATCCGTTGCCGTTGTGTGATATTCAGGTGAACTGAGTCTGGCAGTACGTGTCAAGCAAAGAAATGCAGTTGGCGATCGCACCCAAATGAGCCACCTCATAGCCATGGGTGTTTTGTGTCGGGAAACTCAAGCAGGCGGCGCGGGCAACATGACCAAGCTTCATGGCAATAGACGCATCGCTGCCAAACCCACTAATCGTGGCAAGCTGTAAAGGAACACCAATCCCATTCGCCGCCTGTCGCAGTTCCCAGTTGAGTCCCTCATCGTAAATCCCGTAGCCATCCTGAGACAACAGCACAGGTGCTTCCCCATCTTCAATTGGGTATTCTGAGGAGAGAGGGCAGATTTCTAGGGCGATTAAAGCATCAAGCGAGTGATTTTGGCTAAAATACAACGCGCCAATTGCGCCAACTTCTTCCTTCGCCGACGCCACTAAATAGGTATCCACAACCGGAGTTTTCACCTGTTCAGCAAGACTCAACAGAATGGCAACAGAGGCTTTGTTATCCAAGGTATAACTGGCAATGTAATCCTTGAGGCGTATGGGTCGCTTACGGTGTTTACCCACAACCATGCGCGTTCCAGGGCGCACCCCAGCGGCGACAAGTTCAGCCAGAGTACATTTCGTTTCCACCCAAGCCTCTTCCCAACGCAGGGGGGCGGTTTCCTGTTGCGCTTTTTGGGGAGATTCATGGGAAACATGACGTGATCCAAAGGAAAGAATCCCACTCAAGGTTTGATTATCCCCTAATAAATCGACAACGCCTTCCCCATAAACCCAGGGAAATGAGCCGCCGAGTTTGCGGACTTGCACTTGTCCCTGTTCGTCCATCGATTTAACAATACCGCCGATTTCATCTTTATGAGCAGTAATCGCAATGGATCGCTCAGAGGTTTGACCCGATATCTTAGCAATAATATTCCCGGCTCGATCCTGCCACGATTCGACACCTAAGCCTTGCAATCGACTGATCAGAAGTTGATCAATTTCTCGTTCTGCACCACTAGGAGAATGATGCAGCACTAACTCTTCAATAGTATTAAATAAGTGGTCGTAATTTGAGGATGGCATGAAGGCGATAAACTCACGCAATAAAGGCGAATACTACTGACCTAAGCTAGCTTCATTCGTAGTTGCGCTTGTAGTTGCGCTTGTAGTTGCGCTTTAGCGCCATCAACACTTCAGCGCTGACTATAAATCTATGGATGTATTACATCAATTTATAAAACGCTTACGTCAGTGCTATTCAGCTCAAATCAACCAACACCATAACATACTCGTTCTATATCGGCAATAATAAATAATTCAACATTTAAAGCAAGAGACGTTATTGATACCAGACACAAAATTCCCATCCCTGTAGGGGCGGGTTTAGTGATTAATCTTTCTAGCGTGTGATAATTAAACAGGCAAAACCCGCCCTTCCTATCCCCTAACTTATCAGACGAATCAGATTAGGCGTGAGAATCGTCCTTGTTAAGGTTCAGTGGTTGCCGTCTGGAAAAAGGATTGCGCCTCAAACCCTAACCCCTGTGCCAAAACTGAGTTAGGAAATTGCTGAATCGTTTGATTGTACCGTTGTACCGCCTGATTATAACGCATCCGTTCTACAGCAATGCGATTTTCGGTTCCGGCTATTTCATACTGAAGGTTCGTAAATAATTGACTCGATTGTAACTGAGAATTATTAGCGGCATAGTCTTGGAAACGGTTAATCGCGTCATTCACTTGTTCGACAGCAACCGCTTTTTTCTCTGGCGTATCCGCCTGTAAATAAGCCTGACGAGATTGCTGCAACAGAGACACCATTTCTTTTTCGTGTTTGGTATAAGCTTGGGTGACTCGCACTAAATTGGGAATCAAATCAGCCCGCCGTTGAAGTTGATTTTCCACTTGCGCCCATTTAGCCTCAACCTGGGAAGCACGGCGAGAAAATGAGTTATATGTGCCAATACTCCAAATTCCACTAATAGCCAAAAAACTAGCACCAACTATTGCCAAGATTTTCCGCTGCTTATGTCGCCGATTTTGCCGCGATCGCACCTCTTGAATTGCCTGTTGAATAAACTCCCCTGGAATCTGGGCTTCTGTACCCGCTTGTATGAGTTCGGAGGCGGAGTAAGCTTGGCTATGATTCGCATAATTGCGAGAGGCTAATTCTAAAACCTCTGACGTCATTGACTCAGGAATTCTCTTATCTAAATTATTCATTGTTTTACTTCCTTTTCATGGAATTTAAAGAAATTACCAACTCCCTCCAGCACCACCACCACCACTGGAACCACCACCGAAGCTACCACTAGAACCGCTGCTACCGCTACTCCCACTGGAACCTGTGCTGCCACTGTAACTACCATAACTGCCACTGTAGCTACTACTGGAAGAACGGCTACTACTTGAACTGCCACTAGAACTACGACTTGAACGGATTATTACTGCCTTTTCTTGGGAATAATCACAACATTTGCACTCGTCAATAATGAAACGTTGACTTAAGCTATATGGCATCATTGCTTCTCTACGAGTTACGGTTAATTCTTGACAGTGAGGACATCTTTGATAAGATTGAGAATCTAAAACATAAGCCCGGATATGAATTAACCGTAAAAGCATTTTTTGGCTACAGTGACGACAGTGCCAACCTTCAAATCTAACACTACCCAACTCTTGAGCAACTTTCTCCGGTTTGGTGAGCTGAGATGCAACTAAACTTGACTTGACTTTTCTCAGGAACAAATGACAAGAGTTACACCGCAAAGACGGATCAGAATAGTATCGTTCCATGAATCGGTGAGAAAGAGGAATAGCAATAATTGCTCCTGAAAATAATGCTGAACTGATAATAACCCCCACTTGTCCAAATAAGTATCCCATTAAATAACCTATAATACTCTGGACAAAAAATACGAAGAAAAGAGGAATAAAAGGAATTAAAATCAGAATCCCTAGAATAACCGACCAGAAACCTGTTACTATTGCGAATATAATGAAGATAATGATTGTTGATCGATTAGTAGTCTTGTAGCGCGAATGAAGCTTATTAATTGCCAGTTTTAATAGCTTACATCCAATAGCTAAAGAGGTGACAATTATTCCAATGAAGACTCCAATATTTGCTAGAGGGGTAATCGCGACAGAAAATAGGACCAGAGCAAAAGTAGCAGAAAACGTGACCAGATAAGCGAAAATATAAGCTTTACGTTCAGGTGTATATCCTTGTTGTACTCGCGATCGCCCTGTCGGTGTAAGATAAATTGGATTACTGATTTTCTTGAACTGACGATATCCTATCCAGGACAATAGTATACCGACCACACCCATTAACGCAATCCTGCCACGATGAGTAGCACTTAGGGATATCTCAGCTAGGGATATATCAGTAGGATTGGCTGAAAAAGAATGAGTGTTTTTACCCTGCAAAGCATTTACCAGTGCTTTCGTACCCGCTAATACACCACCATCAAAGTCACCTTGTTTGAATCGGGGTGTAATCTTATCTTCAATAATGTGTCCAACCTTTGCATCTGGTAAAATTGGCTCAATTCCATAACCCGTTTCAACTTCAACACGACGATCACCGACTGAAACCAAAAATAGTACACCATTATCTTCATCTGCTTTGCCAATTCCCCAATAATTAAACAAATCTGTTGTAAACGCTTTGGGCGAAACAGATGGTGCTGTTTCTGGCACAGTAACTACAGCGATTTCTGTCCCATTTTGGGCTTCTAACTCAGAAATCATTTGATTAAGTTGAGTTTCTGTCGAATCACTGAGGATATTTGCCATATCCGTTACCCAAGTGCCATTGACCTGTTGCGGATTGGGGACATCTTGTATATTTAACGCATAACTCAGATAAGGAAATAGCCAAATTGCTAGACAAAATAGACTTGCCACAACTAGGCGTTGAAGTTTGGAAACTTTCATGGTTTAATTCTCCAATTAAACACAAGTTATAATGCACGAGGACACAGAGCCTACCCAGAAGCATTCTCTGGGAAAGACAAATAACAATTACCAATCTCCGCCTGCACCGCCGCCGCCACTATCACCCCCGCCAAAATCACTACTACTGCTACTATCGCTACTGTAACTATCGCCACTACTACTGCTATCATTACTATCGCTACTGCTACTGCAATCATCACTACTGCTATACCAAATAGCACTGCTAGAACTACTGTTATCCCAGCTACTATCACTTTGCCAGTCACTACCGCCACTCGAATAAGAACGGTTCCCATTCTTGCAAAAACGGCTGTGGGAACGCTTACCCCTTGATTGACGTGTAGACTGGTAAATTATGACAATTGGTAGTCCCACGAGTAACAATAACACTATAAATCCTATCCAGGTGGACATATTAGCCTGAGATACCTGAATCGAAGACTGGGAATTAGTTGCGATGATACGAGCAACTTTAGGCGTCTGGAAAAAGTTGCTCGGACGAATTTCACTCTGTATGTTGTCCATGATAACCTCTAATAAACATTGAATGAAATGGAGTGTTGAATGAGTGCAAGCGGGTCGCCCCTACAGTCCAGGCTACGGGTGTTTAGGATTATCAATAAGGGGCGATCGCACTCAAGGAAGGCTGCTTAGAAATCACCGCCAGCGCCACCACCGCCACTGTCACCACCACCAAAACTACCACCACCGGAATCGCCACCACCACTGTAGCCACCGCCACCATAGTCACCACCACTGTAGTTACTGCCCGTGTAAACACCTCCCGTGTGACTACTACTCGAAGAACGACGCCTTGAAGAACGACGACTCGAAGAACTGCCATTACTATTGGCGACTAGAAAAATCACGACCGTTGGCACACCTAATAGTACGAGTAATGCCAGTAAAGCTTCTCCAGAGGATTTATAGATCTTAGATTGGGACTCTAAAGACGTAGTATGACTAGCGACTCCAGTATTCATTTTAGCCGTCGGCAAATCGGAATTAATCGGATTGCTTGGTTTTTCGGTGTCTTCACTAACAATCGCTGCTATTTCTGTCGCCAAACCGCTATTGACTGGTTGCGAACTGGTAACGTTTTTAACTGTTAAGCCTTGTGCCGCTAGGGGTGAGAAAATTGTGAGGCAAAATGGAACTGTCCAAAGTATCTGTTTGAGTTTAGGGGCAAAAGATTTCATGATTTCAATCTCCGAAAAAACTTGATGTTGATTGGGTTATGTGAGGACGCTGTAAATTCTTGAATCTGCGTCGTCTGTCTCTTACTCGCTATTGAGTCTTGGCTTTTATGCGAGAGGTTGATTGTTGTAATATCTCTTTACAACGTGATAGTGTCGATTAACTAACTTAAGAGTTGGTAGAACGTGATGCGATCGCTGATGGTAAAGACAGCGCCACTACAAACCCAGCTAAGGGAGTGTGTCTTAGACTCAAGAATTTGTAGTCAGCGCTTGACTTATGGCACGCTTGGGGCAACTACGAACCAATATTGATTCCGTTTAGAAACCACCACCGCAACCGCCACCACCACTAGAACCGCCGCCAAAGCCGCCACCACTGGAACCACCGCCACTGCAACCGCCGCCACCAGTAGAACCGCCGCCAAAGCCGCCACCACTGTAACCACTGTAGCCACTACTCGAAGAACGACTACTACCAGAACGATAACTGCTAGAACTGCTAGAACTGCTAGAACTGCTATCGCTATTTAGGGCTAGAATCAGCACTCCAACAGGTATACCCAATAGTATGAGTATTGCTAGCACAGCTTCGTTAGACGACTTATAAATACTGTCTTCAGGAGATGTGGTATTACTCGCGACTACAGAACTCGTTTCAGTAACGACTGCTTGTGTTTCGTCGAATGTGCCTTTTTCAACGGTTAGGGCTTGAGCAGCCAAAGGCGAGAAAAGGGTTAGACAAACTGGAACTGTCCAAATCATCTGTTTGAGTTGACGTGCCAAAGGTTTCATGGTTTTAATCTCCGATAAACTGTTGATGTTGATGAGGTTATGAGGGAAAGCTGTAATTTTTTGAAGCTGAGTTATTTGTCTGTTATTCACTGTTAACTCCTTAGTTCTCTGCAAAAGGTCAATTTGAGAAATAATGTTTCACACATTTAGCAAGCATCTGCTATCTACTTGAGGCAGTCAAAACCTGTAATGATGAGGTAGTCAAAACCTGTAATGATCCAAGCGAACATAAGATTAGAAACCACCGCCAGCACCGCCACCACCACTGGAACCACCGCCACTACTAGAACCGCCACTGCAACTACCGCAACTACTGGAACCAACACTGACACCGCCACTAGAAGAACGACGCTTGGAAGAACGGTTACTCTTGCGATTAGCAGCGAGTAGGACAATGATGCCCACAGGTACTCCTATAAATAGAAGTAATGATTGCAACGTCCCTCTAGAAAAGGTTTCTTCACTAGATAATTGAGATGAAGATACAGCCGTCGTACTGTTGGTCGTTTTTCTATTCGTTTGGATAGTATCGGTTGTATTGACGTCATCGCCTAATTGAACAACTAATGCTTTGGTTCCGGCTAATGTACCCGTATCAAAGTCACCTTGCTTAAAGGGTGGAGTAATTTTAGTTTCGATAATCTGACCTACCTGGGCATCAGGTAAAATTGGTTCGATACCATATCCGGTTTCAATCTCGACGCGGCGATCGCCTATGGAAATCAAAAACAGTACACCGTTGTCTTCATCCGCTTTGCCAATCCCCCAGTGATTGAACAACTCGGTGGTAAACGCTTTGGGTGAGGCGGCGGGAGAGGTTTCAGGTACAGTCACCACTGCAATTTCTGTGCCATTTTCAATTTCCAACTCGGAAATCATTTGATTGAGTTGGCGTTCCGTATCCTGACTGAGAATATCTGCCATATCTGTTACCCAAGTGCCATTCCTTTGTTGCGGATTAGGAACCTCTTCAACGGTTAAGGCGTGGGCGGAAAGCGGTGAGAGGACAGTGAGACAGAAGGGAACTGCCCAAATTGCCTGTTTGATTTTAGTGGTTATCGTTTTCATAATGTATTTCCTCTAAACGTTGGAGTAAGTTCGCCATAGTCGTCAGGCTGCACCTGCTGAGACAGAATCAGTTTTCCCAGTATGAGATGAAGTGGGTGACATCTCTGCCTCACATAAAAAAGCGATCGCAGGCTTGTTGATGCACAGAGAGGACATTTGCGTGAGCGGCTGTCCCGGTTGGTGGATTTCTACATCCGTCAACACAATGAAATTTCGAGAATTATTGAGCATATCGGAGAGTCTAGAACGATAGCTGTTAGGAAGGGCAGAAACTGCCATATCACCCAAGATTTGAACGTTATTTAGGGTCAAAATTTGGACTCTCATCGAATTCTTCCTCAAATTTCATTGGTGTTGTTTTCTGACACCCTGACCATAGATCGGTTTGTTCGTTTTGCTCATTCTTGTGAGCTATTTCTGTTATACCCCCTTTGAATGAGGTTTGTCAAGGGGCAAGTACAAGCCTTAAACTGTCTTATGTTTCAACGCAATGCTAAAATCTCAAGTCCTATAATGACGCTATGACAAGAGTTGTAGTCATTTGAAGCGGAACAAAAAGTCATGGAAATGGGGAGGGATGTGAGGGATGTGAGGGATGTGAGAGATAAAGCAACCGCCACAATGGTTAGGACTGAGAACACGTCTGCCTCCTGCCCGATGGGGAAGGTAGAATTTTGAATATTATTCAGACGAACCATGGCAAAGATCCCCAGCTTTACCCCTCAACCCACAGCGGATGGCTCATTCACCTTCTTTTCTGAAGCGTTTGGTGAATATTTCCACAGCACTCAAGGGGCAAAAACGGAAGCGTTATTAAAATTTGTAGAACCTTGTCACTTGAAACAAAAAGCCCAACAGCAGGTTGTGCGTCTGCTGGATGTATGCTATGGCTTAGGCTACAATACGGCGGCGGCTTTAGAAACGATTTGGATAATTAACCCCAGATGTCGAGTTGAATTAGTCGCTCTGGAATTAGACCCGACTGTACCGCGAAGCGCGATCGCACATCATTTTCTCAGTGGCTGGAATCACCCAATTCCCGAACTCCTAGAGTGTCTGGTGGCAACCTCAGAAGTTAAAACGGATCAGCTTCAGGCGCAACTTTATTTCGGCGACGCCAGAAATAGCATCCAGCAATTGTCTCAGTCGAACCTCCAAGTTGATGCTATTTTTCTCGATCCCTTTTCTCCTCGTCGCTGTCCCCAATTATGGACGGTGGAATTTTTCCACCAATTAGCTAAATGCTGCACCAAAACAGGTAGACTAGCAACCTATTCCTGTGCGGCTGCTGTCCGTAGCGGCTTAATAACGGCTGGATTTCAGATTGGTGCGACACCGCCTGTGGGAGGACGACAACCGGGAACCGTGGCAAGTTTTGACGCTTCCACTCTACCCCCTCTCTCCGAGCGATCGCGTCAACATTTACAAACCCGTGCGGCGATTCCCTATCGTGATCCTCAACTTGCGGATCAGGCTGAGATTATTCTGCAACGGCGGCAAATTGAGCAGCAAGCCTCTACTCTCGAACCCACCTCCCACTGGCAAAAACGTTGGTCAGCGAAAGAGGGATGAGGAAGCTGGGGAAGCAGAGGGAGCTGGGGAAGCTGGGGAAGCAGAGGGAGATGGGGGAGATGGGGGAGATGGGGAAGAATTGTAGAGACTTCTCCGGTGGAACATCTTTTGTAGGGGCGGGTTTTACCACTAACGTTTCGTTTTGACCCTGATATAACTAAACCCGCCCCGACCTCACCGTTCAATTATCACAAATGACGAATGACAAAGGACAAATGACTAATGACCAATGACGAATGACTAATGACTAATGACTAATTCCCCACAGGAACGCAGCAACACCGAGTAAACACAAGATACCAGATATCCCAGCTAAGGGATTATCTGCTATTCCCGTTATCCATATTGGTCCTTTTCTGGTATAAGAAATCAGTTTGGCTTCCTGAAGACAGGTTAATCCCCAAATCCAACCCGCGTGGAGTCCCCAGGCTAAGCCTAAACTCCCCCCATTTACACACCGGGCTAAAACTAATACCATACCCATTAGCCACAATCCAGGAATTTGAGGGAGCGTCTGTTGCTGTTCCCAAATCAGATGTAATAGAGCAAAAATCAGACTGGATATTACCGCCGCTATTGCCAGAGAATAGTCCTCTTGGAGTTCCGTCAGAAGGAACCCGCGAAACACCAATTCCTCGATTAATCCAATCCCTAGTCCTATTCCACATATTGGCAATCCAATCCGGGTCAATTGCTGCCAATTTTCTCCATGCCAATCCACCCAGCCTACTAGCCATTGTCCCGTAAAGCTGATTCCTAAACTCAAAATTGCCACGCCCAATCCCCCGACTAAGGATATCAAAATCCGCGTCGTCCAGTCCCAGCCATAGTCGGGAAACGATGTATCTTCTATCTGTGTCGCCCCCCAGATAATCAGGGGGGCAATGAGGTAAAGAACAGCAAGGAATGGCAACTTTTGCTGTGCTGCCAAAGGCTTAGGAGGATGCCATTTCAGTCGGGTGGCGATCGCGATGGCTAAAGGCAACCACAACGCAGACCAAGCCAGAAAAAAAACCGCGACTTTTACCAGCGCCGATGCACTTATTAGCCAAATAATACACGGATTATCTGCCTGATCAAAAATAGCCATAAGCGAGATCGGCAAACGGTGAGGAGCTATAGTTTTTACGCGGCTACTTTCATGCTGCCAAGGATGGATACTTTGCATAACCCATCCTTTTTAGCATGAACTGCCTCAAACCTCTGCGGCTTCTAATTCCTCTTCAGACTCCTCAGATGTATCCAGATCCACCTGCTTGAGATGGATATGCTTGTAGCCCAGTTTAATTTCAAACTCATCACCGGGCTTTAATCCCATTTCCTGAGTGTAGGTTGAGCCAATCACAATCTGACCATTTTTATGGACGCTGACGCGATATGTCGGTTCCCGACCACGACCATCTTTTGCTCCCTCTGGATCTAAGGGAACACCTTTCGCCGCTAACACCGCATCATAAAAATCAGTTAAGTTGACGCGGGTCTGACCTGTTTTACTTTCGGAGTAATAGCCACAGCGTTTTGCTGTTTCTCGCCGAGGCAAGTGAGAAAGCTCTTTTACTTTTTGAAGTAAGGCTTTCCCCGTTAATGTATTAGCTTGGGTCTCTGCCATAATTTCACAGACTATCCTTTATTTTTCAGGATGGTAAACGTCGTATGCTGCCAAGTGTATTTGGCTATATAAAAAATATATCGTTAAATCTCTGGTTTTGGTCAAGATTTTTTTGATCATTTATTAAAATTTCTAGGAATTTGAGCCATAAGGATTTTTCGGAGACGCCAAAGCCGCTTCTTAGGTTAAAATTTTAACCAAGATAGGACTCTGTGGCAAAAGATCGAACCTGAAGTATGTTCAGATCAGTGATCCATCTGGAGATTTGGCAGGTCATCTGGGAAAAATTTGACCAGACACAAGGGAGAGAGCATCTATCAGCAGAAAATCAACACTCCCAAGAATGAATGCTGAGTGACCGCCGATTGTCTTAGACTGTAGTCAGTTTGCTAAATATCGTGGCTAAATGCTCACGGGCAAGTTGAGCGAGTGCCTTCTGGCAATATTTCTCATCTATATTTATGGGCGATCAGGAAATGAGGGGGTGATGGTCAATGGGTAGGTTGTGACTCCTGAGAAGGTGGTAATTTTCATATAGGTGTTGAGATACAAAGAGAGCATATCACTATGCAAGTTGCCTTTAAAATCATTCGACAGACTCAAAATACCTCCCCCACTATCGAGACTTACAAGTTAGATGTGGAGGAAGGAAACACGATTCTGGAGTGCCTGAATCGGATTAAGTGGGAGCAGGATGGAACCTTAGCGTTTCGCAAGAATTGTCGCAACACAATCTGTGGTAGCTGTGCGATGCGGATCAATGGTCGCTCCGCACTGGCTTGTAAAGAAAATGTGGGCAATGAATTGGCGCAGATTCCTGAGCATCATCGTCCAGAGATTCCGGAAATCACAATTGCCCCCCTAGGTAATTTGCCCGTGATTAAGGATTTAGTCGTGGATATGCGGAGCTTTTGGGACAACTTAGAAGCGGTTGAACCCTACGTTAGCACAGCCGGACGAACCATTCCAGAACGGGAATTTTTACAAAGTCCCCAAGAGCGATCGCGCCTGGATCAGAATGGTAATTGTATCATGTGTGGCGCTTGTTATTCAGAATGTAATGCTCGCGAGGTTGATCCCACATTTGTTGGTCCTCACGCCCTCGCCAAAGCCCAACGTCTAGTCGCCGATTCTCGCGATACCGCCATAGAAAGTCGCCTGGAAAACTACAATCAAGGCACTAAGGGGGTGTGGGGATGTACCCGCTGTTTAATGTGTAACGCCGTTTGCCCAATGGATGTCGCCCCCATGGATCAAATCGGTAAAATTAAACAAGAAATTCTGACTCGCAAAGACAAGCAAGCCAGCCGCTCAATCCGCCATCGCAAAGTCTTAATTGATTTGGTCAAACAAGGAGGTTGGGTTGATGAGCGCAAATTTGGTATCCAAGTGGTGGCGAACTTCTTCCGAGATATTAAAGGAATGCTCAGTTTAAGTCCCCTCGGATTACGGATGCTCGCCCGTGGTAAATTCCCCCTAGGATTTGACGCCTCCGAAGACACCGCCCAAGTGCGATCGCTGATTGAATCCGTCCAAACCTTGAAATCTGAGACACCAGAGGAAGAAATTTTACCAAAATCATGACATCTCAAACACCCACCCCAGAAGAATCGACAACAGAAACCCCCAACCAACCCGAACCCGCTTTTGGGTGGACACCTTACGCCGAACAAATCAACGGACGGTTTGCCATGATCGCATTTGTGGCTTTATTGCTGATCGAGTTGATTACAGGTAAAGGTTTATTCGGCTGGTTGGGTTTGATTTAGTTATTTGTCATTGGTCATTTGTCCTTTGTTAGGGAACAGGGAACAGGGAACAGGATAGTGTAGAGACGTAGCATGCTACGTCTCTACACCCCCATCTCCCCACACCCGAAACCCGAAACCCAACACCCGACACCCTGACTACCAACGAGAATCGTGCGTCACTGAATTCCCCCCAATCGCCACCGCCCGTAAATTGTATGATCCGGTTTGTCCGGCTTCATAAGCGTTTGCCATTAATAAATAGATTCCATCCCTGGGTAAAGTGACAGATAATCGGGCATTGGTGCCACCACCACTATCATCATCTTGGGCTAAATCATTACCATTGGGATCAAGCAAAATTAAATAAGAATCGATTTCCCCACTGGTCATATCAATTTGCACCCGCTGACCCGCTCTGCCTTCAAAGGCATAGATGTCAAAAAAGCTGTTATCGTCCGCTAAAACATGACTTCCTTGACCCAGCCGACCGGGAATCACTGTACCATTGAGGGCTAAGGGTTGAGGAGGGTGATGAGTCGGAGAGGGGCTGGGCTGCTGCACCGTCTGGGGCGCACGTCCATTGCGTACAGCCGCCAGAAATGGGCGAATTCTATCAATGCTAATCGCAAAGCCAATTCCTAGATTCCCGCCGCTAGGACTGCCCAAAATCGCTGTATTTACCCCAATTAATTCACCTTGAGAGTTCAGTAGGGGTCCACCAGAGTTTCCCGGATTAATCGTAGCATCGGTTTGAATTAAGCCCCGTTGTTGGTCAATGCGGCTAACAATTCCTACGGTAAACGTGCCTTGAAACCTGCCAAAGGGATTGCCAATGGCAAATGCCCGTTGTCCAACTTGGACTGGACGAGGAGCCAGAGAAATCGTCGGTAAATTGCTAGGAGTGCGAATTTTGAGAACCGCTAAGTCTAGACCATTATCCCCAAACGCTACCACATCCGCGCTTAGGCGTCTGCCATCCGCTAGCGTTACCGTAACCGTCGGGGAACCTGCGACAACATGAGCATTGGTGAGGACTAATCCATCGGCGCTAATAATACTGCCACTGCCTGTACCTTCTACTGTATCAATGGAAACTACTGCCGGACTAGCTTGTTGATAAACCTGAATATTAATTTGTTCATCAATATCTTGAGCCACTGCCACTGTTGAGCCTAGCCGGAGATGCAGCCAGTCAATTGGTGCGATCGCGTGGAGAGTCGTAGCACCAATCGCAGTCACAGTAGCAAGGATTCCCGATATAGCAATAGGCAAGCGTTTGGTACTCATGGTTGATGGTCATTAAACCTCAAGGTCTAGTTTTATGGTGGCTTATGCTCAAGTCATTGATCAGTAATTATGTGACAATTTTTTGGGGATACACCGTAGGAAAAGCTGGGGAAGCTGGGGAAGCTGGGGAAGCTGGGGAAGCTGGGGAAGCTGGGGAAGCTGGGGGAGCTGGGGAAGCTGGGGAAGCTGGGAGAGAAAGTTATATCTTTGAATGCAACGTGTTATTCTCACTTAGGTTTTTTTCCTTAGACCTTTCTGCCTTGAAGACTTTGGTTACATGTAACAGAGATCTACACCAAGGAAAGTGAGCTAGCTCCTATATGTGAGTCCAGCGAATGACGTAGCTTGTTTCTCGAAAAGCTAGTATGACAAATGACAAATGACAAATGACAACTTATTCAGCGCAAGGTCTTAAGTTGGAGCTGCGCTTCATTATATTGATCAATTCTGCCGTTGTCGAGATGCAGCTTAGAGGCTTGCTCGAAGTCGTTAATCGCTTCCATTGTATTCCCTAGTTCAGCATGGGTTAATCCTCGACCAGAGTAAGCAAAGGCATTATTGGGATTAAGTTGAATGGCTTTGGTATAATCGTCTAGAGCGCCAGAGTTATCGCCAAACTTTCGGCGGACACGAGCGCGATTGGTGTAGGCGACGCTGTTGTTGGGATTGAGTCGAATGGCTTGGGTATAATCTTCGAGCGCTCCTTGGTTATCGCCTAACTTACGCCGAATTTCCCCGCGATTAATGTAAGCATTCTCATAACTGGGTTCAATGCGAATCGATTGGCTGCAATCTTTGAGTGCTTTTTGATAGTCTTTAAGATTTAAGTGGGCAATACAGCGATTGTTGTAAGCGATGTGGTTATTTGGATTCTGAGTAATTGCCTCCGTACAATCTGCGATCGCGTCTCGATAGTTTCCTAGGTTAAACTTTGCCTGACAGCGATTTGTGTAAGCCATACTATCTGTAGGGTCAATCGCGATCGCTTGGGTATAATCATCTACAGCCCCCCTATAGTCTGCCAAATGAAATCGGGTTCTACCTCGATTGTAATAAGCCTTGGCATCATTGGGATTATACTCAATGGCTTGCGTATAATCTGCCATGGCTTCTTGTTGATTACCCATCGCACTCAGCACTAATCCTCGTGCCGCGTAAGCTTGGGCATTTTGGGGATTGAGCTGAATTGCTTGATCGAGATCGGCGATCGCGGCTTTATACTGGTTCAGTTGGTAGTTGGCGATTCCTCGATGGTAGTACGCTTGATCATCATTGGACTTTCGTTGAATTAATTCGGTAAAGTCTTCTACAGCACCTTGCCAATCTTCCAAATCGTAACGGGCTAGTCCTCGCTGATAGTAAGCATCTGTATTACTTGGAGCAAGCTCAATAAGTTTAGTGTAGTCTTCTACAGCGGCTTGATGCGCTCCCAAATCATCGTAAGCTATGCCCCGATTCCCATAGGCTAATGGGTTGTTAGGATTAAGTTGAATTGATTCATCAAACGCCTCAATCGCGCCCTGCACATTACCACTTTTTAGGTGTTCCACTCCCTGTTCAAAAAACTCTTGCGCTTTTATCCGGTCTGGATTTTGGCTTAGCAGCCCCATTAATCCCAGCCCAAGGGCTAAACTTATTCCGCCTACCAAAATGGGCAAACGCCATCGCTTCAGTCTGGATTGATTAGCCGATTTCGGCAATGGTTTTTCGGGAAATATTTCCCAATTGCCAGAATTAGCAATGGATGTTTGGGTCGAGGTGGATATCAAGGGGGATTCTACTTCGGGTTCAGGGGGTTTAGCTGCCAAGGTTAGCATTTCTTGAAACCGGATCAACCCTTGATCATCCTTGGGCTGTTGACCGGATTTTTTCTTCAATGTATTTAAGGGATGATCGGGAACAAATTCTTCGACTAGATAAAATTTTTTATTTTCGACAAAATAGTTGACAATTTCTGGATTTTGGTTAGTTTGTGCCAACCGTTCCAGGGTTTCAGATTTATGAGTCAAGAGAAATTGCAGCCGACGAAGTGCCTGAGGATTTTTTGTGGGCAACTTGAGTTGTCGAATCACGCAAACCGGGCAATCGGGGTGGCGAGTATCGGCGGCTAGGTAAATTAATCCTGAGACACCTGAGCCTAAAATCCTGACAACACGATAACGATTATTGAAAACCTGATCGATCATGGCAGCCTAGCACCTGGCTTATCGCCCTAAAGCATCCGTTTGGGGTCATTTTAAGTGTAGTCTGATCCCAAAAGGGAACGGGGAACAGGGAACTGCCCACCAGCATACCAGTCAGTGGCATTCACCCTCACGTATCTGCGTAGCCCTAGATATAACTGGACTACACCCTCTGTCTGGTTAAATCTAGGATTAACTCCGCTAACTGGGGAGTTGCGCCAAGGGGTTCACCGAACTCAAGTTGGAGTTGAGGGTATTGCTGTTGTAGATCAAGGACAGATTGTGCGATCGCGTCTGTAATTCCGCCAGCAAACAAAAAATAAGGCACAATGGCGATATGCTGATATCCAGCCTCCGCTAAAGTAGCGACTCGTTGACTGAGCGTTGGTTCGATTGACCAATAAGCGTCGATTGCGCCTAATTGTTGGGCTAAGGTGGCGACTGGCTGGTTACCACCAGGACGACGTGTGCCATGAGAGATTAGAATTTTAATCGGAGCATTTAGGGGTGGCTGTTGATTCACCAGCAGTTGTCCTAAATGGGGATGTACTCCGATATGAGGTTGCAGGTTGATGGTTAATTTTTCCCCTAACCGTTGTTGTGCGATCGCTACTTCTTCCGGGATATCCTCCATCACATGTACCCCCGGTAAGAGAAATAAGGGCAAAGCTTGGATCTGCGGGTAGCCAGTTCTTATCGCTTGAGTCGCAAACTGACAAATTTGTTCATGTAAGGATAGAGGTGCTAGTTCTAACGTGGCAGTTCCGATGCGAATCCTCAAGGCTTGACTTGCCTCACCTTGACTCGCTAACTGCTTCTGGAGTAACTGTGCCAATTCCTCTAGTCCTCGCTGAGGACGTGGATCTCGGCTTCCGTGAGCAATAAGTAGATAAGCAGAGGAGCTAGGCAAGAGTCTTAATCGTTAATGGGGATTACTTAGTAAACAATTGTATCGTCTGAAGTCGGAATTATGAATTATAGCGCTAGGCAATAGGCAATAGGCAATAGGCAATAGGCAACACCTCGGCTTCGCTCGGTGTGGAATATGCAATAGTGAAGAAAAAAGTTTACTACCTATCGGGGTGATTCAGATGGGTTGTATCGACAGGAAGGAATTGTTCTGAATGTGGAAACACCGTCTAAAGGATTTCAATGGAAATTTAAACCCCCATCAATGGAAGAATATCATCGGTTGGCGAGAGTTAAAATTTGTCCAGTTACCGTATTTCATTAAATTTGGAAAATGATCGATCATGGAGAGAATATATCACTTACCGCTCTGTCTGCAAGAAAATATGGCAAAAGAATATGGAAAAGACACTGTATTGGAGCAATTAACCATGATTGAGCATCACTACTGGCTGTGGTATTCCAACTATTTCACTCAAATCGTTGCCGCCGTTGATGTTCAATCGGACAAGTAAGCGATTAGCATTGAATCGTTTCTTTCTCTCGTTTCAGAAATGGTAATGAAGTGGGGGAGGAATGCGTGGAAACATAATTCCAATTTCGCTCTTGACGATTACCTCCTTTACTCCGCAAGAAACCCACTAAGTTTTGCAAAAGTGATGGCGTAATCCCTTGTTTCTCTGACGCTTTAGACAACTGAGCGGGTAAAGGCTCAATTTCTTGAGTGGGCAAAATACCAGCCAACAGAGGTACTTCCTCAACTAAACCTACAGTCATCAGGGTAAATGCGACATGCTGCACTTGTTCAACGGGAACATTTAGTTCTTTTGCGATCGCAGACAACGAAACTGTCCCTTGCGATCGTTCCCATACTTGCTCCTCTAAAGGATACAAGCGATAAGCAGGACTACCCGCCATGATACTAGCTAATCCTGAATTTGGGGCAGGTAGTTTATCATGGAGATTATCCCAATTTTTCAGTAATCGCAACCCTCTCAATGTGGCTTCTGTCGCTGAGATGCTCAATCCTGTCATTTCTTTGGTGGGTATGGGAGCGTTTGGGATAAATTTAAACTGACCTTCCTTGAGTTCAAATAACGTACACACTCGCTGCAATACCTGATTCTGAAAAAGCTGCTTTAAATGTTCGATTGACAAGATTCCATGATGTTTGAGGCTCAACCCCAAGGGTTTATCAGTCGGACATAGCTGTACAAGTTTTGTTACTACGCGCTGGCTCACTCCCATCTGTTCAGCAATCAATTTGACTAAACCTTGATGATCTAATTGATCTGCTGCCGCCACAATACGTCCCTGGTAAACCCAAATGTAATAAATTGTGTTGAGTGGTGTGGGGTCTTCTGGCAATGCTCCTAGCGTCAACACTCCAGTTTTCTGTCCTTTCTCTAGAAACTGGAAAATTTCTGGTATTGAAAAGTCGGATAAGGAACTGGTAATCGACATAATTTTTGAATTGAACGCTACGCAGGATAATTTGCTCTACTACTAACGCATACTACGCTTTATTGGCTTAGTTCGTAAGGTTTCAGCCGCCTTGCTTTTCAATTCTTTACTAGCCGTGAGCAAATTGTCGGCTTTTTGTTATCTACTATACGAAAATCCAGTGATTTGCTGCCAGAAACCTGGCATTTAGCGCTGAAGGTTTGCTCTAAAATACTAAAATTTGTTAAGCTATCGGCTCAGTCTTTATTCCTAAGTATCTATACCGACTCCCAAACCGATCAAGGGGATGTATGGCGCTATTGAGTATGTCATCTAAATTTGATGCTTATCCTGCTGGTGGATTACCTCAGTAAAATCACTGAATAATTATCTAAGATGTTAGCGATTGCTCACAATCTTAAATCTAAACAAAAATCACAAACTCTAACATTGTAAAAATTGATACAGTTAAATCCTTGAACTTGAGCAGGATTACAGCCAGAGGGAATCACCAGTGCTTGCCGTGGAGCATCGAACCTGCCTGCGATCGCGCTGACTTGATGTTTGATTGTTGATACCTATACCTGACAGCAGGATGACACCTCCCTGCCTCAAAATAAATGCAGATTTCATTTAAAAAAGCTATATAAAGGCTTAATTCGACTACGGAAATAGAATTCTGCGCTCTATGGAAACAACATTGATTTCTTCTATGAAGATCCCGACGCCGAAGTTTTGGGATACCTTCACTGGAATGATGAAGGATCTCGCCTAATCATCCTTAGTGAACTACCCGACGCTGAGGGCAGCCGAAGCGCGGGCTTCCTACCCAGAAACCAGCGTAGTAGTAGATTGCTTTCGTCCTCTAAGTAGGTTGGTGGAAATAAGCTCAACTATATTAAGTTATGTAAAACTCGCCTCAAACTCTTACAAAGGACGAATGACGAATGACGATCACCACCGCCCGCCTTTAACTGTCCCTACCTACTTATTACTACGTCTTACAGTTTGGCGATAGGCTTTGTCCCGTGTCCTACAGCTAAAACCGGACAAGCTCCTGGGTTATTCACCATCAACAAGTTACCTGTCAACCATGATTCGGCGTGACTCCCTTGCCAACGCTAAGATGGGGTATCCGTTGCCAAATCAGGAGAAACAATCCACACTCAAGCCAGTTTAGACTTATAATTTTGACTGGAGATTTGGGTTTAGATTTCCCGTCCTTGTCGGACGGCTTTAAAAATGTCCTAATATATCGATGAATTCATGTATACTAATAATAGCGGTAAAGCGCACATAAAAAGCGAAGTTGGTAAAGCGGATTATTATCTCTTGTATCCGGAGCCCTGGCAGCAAAGAATAAAGCCTAAATCTTGCAAACTGAGAGACGTTAAAGCGAGAATTCGATAAATCTCGATACATCAAAATACCGTGGGACACACGGAAATATAAGCTTGAGGAGTGAGTTGAAAGACTCAAGTATGCTCGATAAGACCAAAGGTAAACCAATTCACTTGTTGAAGCGGATAACCGGAGGCAAGGTCAGCCCAAGAATCCCCGCACGTATAGGGCGGGGATTGTCAAACCAGTCCCCACCTGAGCTATGTTGAACCGTTTCCAAGATCTATTTTCTAAGGGTAAAAAGGGTATCGGGATAGAATTAGCACCAGAACGTATTAGTATCGCCCAACTGCGTAAGCAAGGTCAGGGCTACAAGCTGGTGAGCCTTCACACCCATGAAGTCCCCGAAGGTTTGTTTGACGGAGGGAAGATTATCGATGCCGCCAGTTTAGCTGAACTTGTGACTGAAATTCTCGATGAACATAAACTCAAAGTCGAGCAAGTCGCCACGGCTGTCCCCATGCGGGAAGCGGTGATTCGGATTATTCCGATTCCCGCTGAACTCGATGACACTGAACTGCGAGATATGGTTCTAAACCATGAAGCCGGTCTATACTTACCCTATCCGCGCGAAGAAGTGGATTTAGATTACCAAAAACTGGGCTTCTTCATGGACGAAGATGGGATTGAAAAAGTACAAGTCTTGTTGGTGGCAACACGCCGCGAGGTGACAGACACCTATCTGGATACCTTCCAACTGGTGGGTTTAAAGGTGGATGTCCTGGAAATCAATAGTTTTGCCCTGATTCGCACCATCCGCGAGCAACTGCGACAATTTGCGCCCCAAGAAGCGGCGGTATTGGTGGATATAGAATTTGATAGTACCGAAATTGCGATTATTGTCGATGGTGTCCCCCAGTTTTCCCGCACCGTTCCCATTGGCACATTCCAACTCCAGAGTGCCTTGTCGCGAGCGATGAATTTACCGACATCCAGAAATACGGAACTCTTGCAAGGAATGACCATACCCAACACTCCGGTGGATGGCATTCGCACAGGCGCCACGGGAATTAATCCGGGAATGGCAGCACTGCTGAGAGTTTTAGGTGAACTCGCCGATGAATTGCGTCGTTCCATCGACTTTTATTTAAATCAGAGTGAAAATCTAGAAGTGGCTCAACTCCTCCTCGCTGGACCTGGTGGCGGAATTGGACAACTGGATGAATTTTTCACCCAACGATTAAGCTTGCCTACCACTCAGGTTGATCCGATTGCGGCACTATCCTTAGAGATGGAGCAAGATGTTCCCCCAGTACAACGACCCGGATTGGGAACGGTACTAGGATTAGGATTGCGGGAGGTTTAACCCTAATGTATAGTCTCGATATTAATTTTCTTAAAGATAGACCCGATTATCGCCAACCCGATAAAGGGTCTGAGTCCCCCAAAGCCAAAAAACAGATTCAAATGGGGGAAATGACGCCGCTGATTATAGGCGTGATTGTCGGGTTACTGCCGCTGGCGTTAGTCGCCGGAGTCGGTTTTTTGTGGTTACCTCAGCAAAATGCCAAGTTAAACCAGGAAATTGCTGAAATCGACGCCGAACTGCAAAGCTTGCAAGCGGAAAAAAATAAAATTAATAACCTGAATACTCAAATCCAAGCGGTGAGACAAGAAACCGAAGCCTTGGCAACGGTCTTTAATCAAATTAAGCCCTGGTCAGCTATTCTACAGGATATTCGCGATCGCGTCCCCACCGGAGTCCAAATTCAAGCGATTGAACAAACGGAAACCGAAACCAAAGCGGCTGAAGGGACTGAGGGTAGCGCCCCCTTACCCACAATTAACGTGGAGATTTCTGGTTTAGCGCGTTCATTTGATGATGTAAACAACTTTCTGCTGACGCTACAGCAATCTCCCTTCTTTCAAGAGGAAGAAACTCATATCGTTAGCGCTCAACTGGAGGAGAACCCCGCTAAGTTAGAAGTACCGGAAAAGGAAGGCGGCGAGACGGTGGCTGAGATAACCTACGAGTTGCCCAAAGTGGTAGGCTATACCGTTGAAACGAGCTTGACAAATGTCCCCGCTTCTGAACTATTGCGCGAAATTGACCGCAAAGGAGCAGTGGGATTAGTGGCTCGGATCAAAGCCTTACAGCAAATCGATCAAAATCAGGCAACGGAGACACCTAGCGCAGCTCCAAGCCCCAGCCCCAGCCCAACCGAGACAACTACGGAGTGATGTAACTATGACTTATGCTGATCCAGATTTTATCCCCGTTGAAGAGCAGGAGGAAGAACCCAGTTATCCGGTGGCGTTTGGGATTACCTTCACGCCAAAAGTGTCCGGAATTATCTTCGCTGTCTTAGGCGTTTTGGGAGCCGCTTATCTGGCGATGAACGTGGTGCAGCCCGTATGGCAAGAATATCAGGGGTTGAAAACGCAGCGTCAAGAAAAAGAGGGTCAACTCCAAGATCGCGCAGTAATTCAGCAGCAGATTCAACAGAAACAACAGGAATTAGCTCAGGTAAAGCAGCAAAACCAAACAGTTACAGGTTTATTTGCTGATGAACAATCGGTAAATACCTTGCTGCTAGATGTGAATCGGTTTATCAAAGAGGCAGACGGAACATTGACGAGTTATGAACCTGTCCAAGTCAATGAAGAAGAAAGCAATATCGTTACCGATGGTTCCCTGGGAGCAGCCGTTAACGGCAAACTCAAACGCCAAAGCTTTAATTTAGAGACGGATGGAAGCTTTAACCAAATCCAGTCAATTTTACGGAGTATTGAGCGACTACAAACCCTAGTCGTGGTGAAAGAGTTGAGGACAGATATCAGCACACCGCAAGGGCTGTTGGTTGATGACCAAGGTACGGTGACACCGATTGTAGAGAAAGATGAAGAAATCATTCCCGGTGCTCCACCGACTCTGACAACAAGCTATAGACTGGATGTGTTGATGCCCTTGAGTGAGGAACAAAAGCAAGAGCAGGCAGCGGCAGCCGCCGCTGAAGGAGAAGCTCAGTAGGGAGTTGGGGAGTAGAGACGCGCCATGGCGCGTCTGGGAACTGGGTGAAGAAATTCTGAACCCAGATTAATTAATTTATCCCCAACATCATTATGATTAAGGTGGTTTAGAGGTCATAAGTGAGGAGTGAATTGTGAGACAGGAGCAACTGTTCAGTGGAATCGCGATCGCGACTGCCGTCTCCCTATCGATAAGCGAACCCGTCTGGGCGGCGACGGCTGAAGTTACTGCCGTTCGGCTCAATCCCAGGGGTAGTAGTTTAGAGCTGATTCTAGAAACCCAAGCAGGGGATCAGCGCCCCCAAGTTTTCCCGGTGAACCGGGGTAAGGATTGGGTGGCGGATATTGTCAATGTTCGGTTGAATTTGCCCGAAGGCAATAGCTTTCGTCAAGACAACCCTATGGCTGGTATTACCGCTGTTACGGTGAGTCAAATCGAACCCAACAGCATTCGAGTAACGGTGAGTGGGGATGAAGATTCACCTCAGGGTCAAATTCTCCAGCAAGAATCTCAGGCAATTACTCTAGGAATTAATCCTGCTCCCAGCAATCAAGCCGCCGTTTCGATTCCGATTTCCTCGCCCTCTGGGGAGTCAGTGTCAATTACTCCACCAACACTACCCTCCTCTACTGCATCAAATAGCACCAGGACTAGAGAAAATGCCAGTATCCCCCAGCTAGGAAGCAGAAGTGCAGGGATGCAGGGAACAGAAACAATTAACGCCGCTTCGAGTAATATTGCTGCTCAATCTGAGATTACCACTCCAGCGAATTTCAATCTTAATCCAGTACCAGAAAATCAACAGAACATTTCCATTCCGGTTGCTCCGCCACCGAGGGAATCAGTCTCAAGCGTTCCCACTCTAGCCAATCCAGGGACAACTCGCTCCACTTCAGACTTCTCATCTCCCGCCACTCGCCGATCCCAATCTCAGCGTTCTAATTCACCCCCAGTTGTGGCTCAAACCCCGACACCGGAGTCTCCTGAACCCACTCAAGCTCAACCCACTCCCGTAGTTCCAGCACCTTCACCTGATGTATTAGTTCCCGATCCTCAAATTACCATTGATGGGGTTCCGGCTTTACCGGCGGGGACAGTGCAACCTGTATCCCCTGCACCACCATTCTTACCGAGAGCCGTTGCGCCACCTGTGGGAGATATTGCGGTGTCTAATCTGAATGCTGCCGCCAGCGAGATTGACTTGGGAACAGCAGCAGTAGTACCCCGCCTATCCTTGCGAGAAGCCCCTATCCGAGAAGTATTGGCACTCTTGGCGCGTTCTGCTGGATTGAACCTTGCCTTTGCCGGAGCAGGTGATGGTGATGGTGAGGCAGCGGCGGCGGCTCAGGAAACGATTTCCTTGGATTTGGAAAACGAACCGGTTCAAGATGTGTTTAACTACGTTCTCCAACTTTCTGGACTCCAGGCAAACCGTCGGGGACGTACAATATTTGTCGGTGCTCGACTACCCCAAGCGGCTCGTAATCTGATTAGCCGCACCCTTCGTTTAAATCAGGTTAACGTTGCTGACGCTTCAGCCTTCCTGGGGGCACAAGGGGCAGAAACTCAAAGGATTGTAACGAGGACAACCATCACGATTGAAGGAGAGGGTGCAGATCGTCGAAGGCTGGAAGAAACAACAACAGAAATTAGACCTCTCAAGGCAGAACCCGGAGAAGGTCCTTTATTACTCACTGGTCTAGGAGTAGCGACAGATGAACGCCTAAATTCCATCACGTTGATTGGCGAACCGCGCCAAGTTGAAATTGCCTCAGCTTTGTTAACCCAGTTAGATTTGCGGCGGCGTCAGGTAGCAATTAATGTCAAGATTGTTGATATCAACCTCTTGGGAACTGATGCTTTCAACACGAGCTTCTCCTTCGGCATTGGCGATGGCTTTTTTGTAGTCGATCAGGGGGCTGCAGTCTTTAATTATGGGGAATTCAGACCCCCGACTGATTTAGAAGCTACAACAAGTGCTGCAGCTCAAACAATTATTCCAAATCCCTTTGCTGGAGCCAATACGTTTTTGGTTCCAGGCGAGACTACACAAACAATTCCAGGAACTGGAATCGATACCCTTAGGATTCTTAATGATGCTGTAACTCCTGAGTTTCGGTTTAATCGAGAGCAAGGTGAGGATGCACAATTTTTTCGCAGGCTGTCTGGGATTTCAACAGATCCCTTCACTGGAGGAATTACAGAAATTACTCTCCCAGAACCGAATGTCATCCAGACTAATATAACTCCAGGAACTCCAGCAGTTCCAGCAACTCCTCCTCAGATTATTCCACTCCCAGATGGTACATTTCAAGTTATTCCAGGAACTCCAGGAACTCCAGGAACTCCTCCAACTCAAACTACGACCTTTGAACGAGGGACTCGTGCAGAAATAACCTCGGCTTTACCCTCCTTGTTCCAGTTTCCCAAGGATTTCCTAGCCCAATTGCAAGCTCAAATTACTAGTGGTAACGCGAAAATCTTGACAGACCCAACCATTGTTGTCCAAGAAGGACAAACAGCTACAGTTAATTTGACTCAAGAAGTTGTCGGTAATATTAGGAGTGAGACAGAATCAGCAGATGGTCTTACCACTAGAACGGTAACTGCAGAAATTCGGGAAGCCGGTTTAATCCTTGAATTAATCGTAGATAGGATTGATGACAATGGTTTTGTTACTTTAGCCGTTAATCCTGAAGTGACTTCCATTGGCAGTGTTCAAAACCTCTCAATTGGAGACGATACTAACCAAATAGCACTATTGAATACGCGCGAACTGACCTCTGGACAAATTCGCCTACGAGATGGGCAAACCCTAATACTGTCCGGGATTATTCAGGAATCAGACCGCACAACTGTCAGGAAAGTGCCAATTTTAGGTGATTTGCCGATTTTAGGCGCTCTGTTTAGAAGTACAGAACGGCAAAATCAGCGTCAAGAGGTGATTGTGTTGCTTACGCCTCAGATTCTGGATGACTCAGAACGTGGCGCGTTTGGCTACAACTATACGCCAGGGCGAGAGGCGCAGGAAGTGTTACAGCGTCGAGGGTTTCCCACGCAGGGGGGTTTTTAGACTATCGGTTCAGCTATAGGGACACGACAGTGCCTATCCGTGTCAACTTAAGGCTGAAACCCTTACTTAATAATAACTCCCCCCTAACCCCCCATTTAGATCCCCCTTCCGTCCCCCTTAAAAAAGGGGAAACCAGATGTTGCTTCACTTTTTGTTCCATGGGGGAGACCAGATGTTGCTTCGCTTTTTGTTCCATGGGGAATTTAGGGGGATCTAAACTTTGGGCGCTAGTCATACAAAGTCTTAAGTTGACACGGATGCAGGTCGGTGCTAACCGACAGAAATCGGGGAGCTAATGCGCGTTTGTTGGGCAAGTTTGGCAGAATCTTAAAAAATATAGTCAGTATTTATACTCAAAAATCCCGAAATCTACATAATTTAAAGGTTTCAACGTTCCATATCTGGCAATCAGCCATTAGAATAATGCAGTGAAACTTCGAGCCGGTGGGTGTTTCAGGCATTTTTCCCTGAAACCCCTGGTTTTGGGGGTCAAATACTGAACTCTAGACTAATGGGTTAGAGTAAGCGTTGACCTTTGATTCACGCAGAAATAAGGAGATTTATGATGAACAAGGGCGAATTAGTAGATAAAGTGGCGGAAAAAGCTGCTGTGACCAAAAAACAAGCGGATGCGGTGTTAACTGCGGCATTGGAATCAATTATGGAAGCTGTCTCTGAGGGCGATAAAGTCACCTTAGTTGGCTTCGGTTCCTTTGAATCGCGGGAACGCAAAGCCCGTGAGGGACGCAACCCCAAAACTGGCGATAAGATGGAAATTCCGGCGACGAAGGTTCCGGCGTTTTCTGCGGGCAAGCTGTTCAAGGAACAAGTTGCCCCTCCCAAGTAAGGGTGTGAGTCAAGCCTGATTGGTGAAGATAAGAGAGAATGTAGAGACGCGCCATGGCGCGTCTCTACAATCGGCTGATTTTGAGGAGACGTGATCCTTGAAACGACCTATTCACGGGGGAAATCTAGCTTGGGCAGCGGCGCGGGTAGGTTGTTCCCCTTCCCTGATTCTGGATTTTTCGGCGAGTATCAATCCTTTGGGACCGCCAAAATGTGCGATCGCGGCGATTGAGTCTCATCTAGATGACTTGGTGGCTTACCCGGCACCGGATTACTACCCGTTACGAGTAGCTCTGAGTCAACTCCATCCCACGCTTAACCCTGACTGGATTCTACCGGGGAATGGCTCGGCTGAGTTGTTAACCTGGGCAGCCAGGGAACTCTCAGAACTGGAGGAAACGATTATTTTGACTCCAGCCTTTAGCGACTACCAACGAGCGCTGAGGGCGTTTAATGGCAGAATCAGGGGGTGTTTTTTCTTCGGGGAAGATGGGGAAGATGAGAGACTTGTCTCAACACTCAGTCAGGGCGGGTTTTGCCCAAAGGTTATCATCAATAGCCACAAGCAAATTCCTAAACCCGCCCCTACATTACCGCTTGTTTCTGGCAAACGTCAGGGTTTGCTGCTGAATAACCCGCATAATCCCACGGGTCAATTATTCGACCAAGCCAGCCTGTTGCCTTACTTGGAACAATTTGCTTTGGTGGTTGTGGATGAAGCCTTTATGGACTTTTTGCCACCGGATCAGCAGCAAAGCTTGATTCGGTGGGTGCAGGATTATCCAAATCTGGTCATTTTGCGATCGCTAACTAAATTCTACAGTCTGCCTGGACTCCGTTTAGGTTATGCGATCGCTCATCCTGAACGGCTACAACGCTGGCAAAAATGGCGTGACCCCTGGTCTGTAAACGTCTTGGCTGTCGCTGCTGCGATTGCTGTGGTGCAAGATCAGGCATTTCAACGCCAAACTTGGGACTGGCTACCCGCCGCGCGATCGCATCTGTTTCAAGGGTTATCATCGTTACCAGGGTTACATCCCTATCCCAGCGCGGCTAACTTTCTACTGGTACAGTCAGAACACTCCTGTTCCCAACTGCAGGAACACCTACTCAAGCACCATCGTATTTTAATTCGGGATTGCTTGAGTTTTCCGGAATTAGGCGATCGCTATTTTCGAGTCGCTATTCGGACTCAAGCAGATAATCAATGTTTATTAGATGCTTTGAAAGATGTTATAAGTTAGAAATTCTGAATCAGAATTATTTTTTTTAACGCAGAGGAACGCAGAGGTTAACGCAGAGGAACGCAGAGGAATTGGGAGTATTGGCGTGAAAAGTTTATAGAATTGGAGAGACAAGCGGAAATAATATGACAAATGACAAATGACAAATGACAAATGATTATGACCTTATTGTAATTGGTAATAGCAGGGCTGGCGCTTATGCTGCCTTGGCTGCGACTCAATTAAAGGCTCGTGTTGCCTTGATTGAACCTGAGAACCTCCAGAGCAACGGGTTGGGTCAAGATGTGCTGTACAATAAGGCATTGATGCAGGTAGGGCGAGTTCTTCAGCAAGTACGGAAAGCGCCTCACTTTGGGGTTAATTCTGCTATAAATCCCTCGATTGCTGATAATCCTGGATTACAAAAACAGTTGATAAAAAAATCAGAGGAAGCCGGGGAAGAAGGTAGAGACATGCCAGGGTTCGTCTTGGAGTCATTCCCCCATTTTGCTACTGTACACATTACTGAAGCAATGGAATGGGCGGATATGTTGGTTTCTACTTGTTCTGAAGCCACTTCTCCAGCAATTTTGGCATCCTTTGGTGTACATGTCATTTCTGGGGGCGGAGAATTTTGCCTTTTACCTCACTTGGGCTTTGTTGTCAATAATCGACGCTTACGGGCAAGGGCATATTTAATTGCAACGGGTTCTTGTCCAGAAATTCCTGATATCGATGGGTTAGAGACAACCCGTTACTTTACCCCAAGAGATATCTGGAAACAGGTAGACAAGTATAGAAGCAAAGTTATCAGGACAGATTTTACTGATACCGTTCCTCAAGAAACCGATAAGGTAACGAAACCGACGCCTCTAGGAAAACCGGAGAACGTAGAAGAAACCATTCCATTTCAGTTACAGAAAAATTGGTTAGTTGTGGGTAGCACTCCCAATGCTATCGAACTCGCTCAAACATTAGCGCGGCTGGATTGCCAGGTGACACTGGCGGTGAGTGAGGCTCTTATTTTTCCCCAAGAAGACGCAGAGGCGTCGCGTCTGGTGCAAGCGCAATTAGAAGCCGAAGGAATTCGTGTTTTGACTCAAAGTCCGGTGACTCAGATAAAGTGGATTGAGGGAAAAAAATGGGTGCAAGTGGGAAATCGAGCAATTGAAACCGATGAAATTTTGTTGGCGACGGGTCAAACTCCTAATATTGAATCGTTAAATTTAGCAGGAGTTGGGGTCAAGTTTTCCCGAAAGGGGTTGAAACTAAATCCAAAACTGCAAACTACTAATCCTCGCATCTATGCTTGTGGTGATGTGATTGGCGGTTATCAATTTGAGCATATTGCCGAATATGAAGCCAGTATTGCGATCAAAAATGCTTTATTTTTTCCGCGATGGACTGTGGATTATCAGGGCATTCCTTGGGCAATTTTTACTGATCCAACCTTAGCCCGGGTGGGGTTAACGGAAGCGCAAGCCAGACGGCGTTATGGCAAGAATGTTTGGGTGGTGCGGCAGTATTTTAAAACTTTGGATAAGGCGCAGATTATCGGGGAAACGACGGGATTTTGCAAACTGGTGCTGCGTTGGAATGGGACGATTTTAGGTGGATTAATCGTGGGAGCAAATGCTGATGAATTAATTGGTGCGATCGCGCTACTAATTCGCCATAAAATTAAAGTGGGTTCACTGGCTAAAATGTCGCAAGCTTCGCCTACAATGTCAGAGATTCTTTATAAAACGGCGCAGGAGTGGCAACGTCAACGGTTAGAGAGTAATAAGATGTTACAAAATCTACTGGAAAGCTTTTTTAACTGGCGACGGAAGTGGTGAGTTGATGCAGACGAATGTAGCATCGTTCATAAGTATGGCATCATCTTGCTCAGGGACAATGTACCCTTGCTCCCCCAGCTTCCCCAGCTCCCCCAGCTTCCCCATCTCCCCCTCACCTCACCACTTATTCAGCAGCCCCTACAAGGTTTTTACGCTCTGCCTTAAAATGTAACCACGCTGCGGATGGATTCCCCTTGGTGCATTAAATCAAACCCCTCATTTATTTTTTCCAAGGGCATGACATGGGTAATTAAATCATCAATATTAATCTTACCCTCCATATACCAATCCACAATTTTTGGAACATCGGTGCGTCCCTTTGCGCCCCCAAAAGCTGTTCCTTTCCAAACCCGTCCAGTTACCAATTGAAAGGGACGAGTACTAATTTCTTGTCCGGCAGCAGCTACTCCAATAATCACACTCATGCCCCATCCTTTATGACAACATTCCAAGGCTTGGCGCATCACATTAACATTACCAATGCACTCAAAACTATAATCAGCTCCACCTTTAGTTAACTCCACCAAATAAGGAACTAAATCTCCCTCGACTTCACGGGGATTAACAAAATCTGTCATGCCAAATTTTTCTGCCAATTCCCGTTTATCTGGATTAATATCAACGCCAACAATTTGACTCGCGCCTACCATTCGCGCCCCTTGGATCACATTTAAGCCAATCCCACCGAGTCCAAATACCACAACTCTGGAACCGGGTTCAACTTTGGCGGTATTAATCACCGCACCAATTCCCGTAGTTACGCCGCAGCCAATATAACAAACCTTCTCAAATGGCGCATCTTCGCGAATTTTCGCCACGGCAATTTCTGGTAACACGGTATAGTTGGCAAAGGTAGAGGTTCCCATGTAGTGATGCAGCATTTTGCCATTACTTGAGAACCGACTTGTGCCATCGGGCATGACACCTCGTCCCTGAGTTGCCCGAATCGCCTGACAGAGATTGGTTTTGAAACTTAAGCAATACTCACAGTTCCGACATTCGGGTGTGTAGAGCGGAATCACATGATCGCCCGGTTTAAGGCTTTTTACCCCGTCTCCAACCTCGACGACTACACCAGCACCTTCATGTCCTAAGATAGCGGGAAAGAGTCCTTCTGGGTCTTTGCCAGAGAGGGTATAGGCGTCGGTATGACAAATCCCTGTTGCTTTAATTTCAACCAGTACTTCCCCAGCTTTTGGTCCTTCTAGCTGAACGGTTTCAATGGTTAACGGTTTCCCAGCTTCGTAGGCGACGGCTGCTTTAACGTCCACGTTTTCCCTCCTGCTTTTTCCACTATCGTTTAGTGTATCGCTATCCCAGAAGCAGTTGGGTTTCCTACGTCAACCCAACATCTCAGTCAAGGCGATTGAAATCGCAGCTACACAAACAAAGTCCGCCTGCGCGGACTGGGTTATAACGGGGGTAGCTAATCCGAATTTGGTGTAATATCCAATTTAAATGCATGACAGCTTACTTATCGTAGGTGGGCATTGCCCACCCTACATCAAATGACTAATGACTAATGACTAATGACCAATAACCAATGACAAACCCAGTTATTCTCGTTCACGGTATTTTTCGCACCTCATCAGTTTTCCGCAAACTCTCTCCCTACCTCAAAAAACAAGGTTTTTCCGTTTATTCCCTTGACCTCAAACCAAATAACGCCACATTGGGTTTAGACCAAATGGCAGCCCAATTAGCTAATTTTATCAACCAAACATTCCCCCTCAACCAACCCATTGATTTAGTCGGTTTAAGTATGGGAGGACTCGTCACCCGCTATTATGTGCAGCGATTAGGTGGAATTGACCGAGTGCAGCGTTACATTACCATTTCCGCCCCCCATCACGGCACCTGGTTAGCCTACCTATTGAACCGTCGCGCCTGCCTGCAAATGCGCCCAGGAAATCCTTTACTAGAGGATTTAAACCGAGATGTCCAGATGTTAGAACGCCTCAATTTCACATCAATTTGGACACCATGGGATTTTATTATTATTCCGGGTAATAGTTCACGAATGCCCGTAGGTCAAGATGTTAAAGTTCCCGTTTTAGCTCATGCTTGTATGGTGATTAATCCTCACAGTATGCAAGCAGTAGCTACGGCTTTATCCGAACCCTTTTATCAAATTCAGGCAAATTAGGTTTGTAGTTCGTAGTCAGGGCTTTAGCCCTATTTTAATGATAGGTGTTACCTCAAAACAGTTCGTAGTCAGGGCTTTAGCCCTATTTTAATAATAGGTGTTACCTCAAAACGTTACCGATCGCCAATCGCCGCTAACTCGTGACTGCCGAAAATTGCCTCTGGATGAGCATAAAATTTAAACTCCATTAAATTATAAAAGGGGTCTTGTAAGAAAAAGGTGCGATGTTCCGTCACATCACCCGGAAAGCGTCGCTTCGGTTGCTGATAGAATTGAAGCTGTTGCTGTTGGGCGCGATCGCATAAGGCTTGCCAGTCAGCTTCAGCAGTAAAAATCAAACCAAAGTGACGCGGATAAATTCCCCGTTGTGGCGTTAAGGGTTCATCAGTGAGATGGGCTACCAGTTGATGTCCGTAGAGGTTTAAAATAACCGCGTGACGGGTTTCTCGCCCAATGTCACAGCCGAGTCCTCTGCCATAATAGTCTTTGGTTTGCTCAATATCGCTAACGGGAAATGCCAAATGGAAGAGAATGGGATTCATCGCTACTACTTGAAGTTTTGCCTAATCCTAATAATCACCCTAAACAGTTATCCATCGATCGCATACCCGAAACTGTCGCCTACGATACACCCGGCAACGTCCTCTTAACCCTTAAGATACGCCATGGTAGGGTCAGGGCAGGTTTAGTCACCTCTGTTGTAAGGTGAGAAACGATAGTAAAACCCGCCCCTACACACTCAAAACTCGGTCAGGGCGGGTTTTGAACAAACGTTATCATCAATAGCTTGCGCTAAGTCCCTAAACCCGCCCCTACACAATCAAAACTCGGTCAGGGCGGGTTTTGAACAAACGTTATCATTAATAGCTTGCGCCAAGTCCCTAAACCCGCCCCTACACACTCAAAACTCAACACTTAGTAAATGCTTGCAACCTTCAATTCTCTCAACTCTTGGCTTATTGCCGTCCTCTTAAATACAGTATTATTAGCGATCGCCTGGGTGAGCCCCAAACAACTCCTCACCCGCGCTGGAGTTCTCCACGCTTGGGCGTTGGGAATTGTAATTTTTGGGACGTTAGGCTGGCAAGGGTATCTGATTGTTATGGTTTATTTCCTCGTCGGTTCAGCCGTTACCCGTATCGGTATGGCACAAAAAGAAGCAGCGGGGATCGCGGAAAAGCGTTCCGGCGCTAGAGGACCCGAAAATGTATGGGGTTCCGCCCTAACAGGTACGCTTTGCGCGGTGGGCGTTCTTTTCCTGGATGAACCCTATCGCAGTTTTCTCCTACTGGGGTTCGTCGCTAGTTTTGCCACTAAGCTTTCTGATACGACCGCCAGTGAGGTGGGTAAAGCTTACGGTAAGCGCACGTTTTTAATCACCACCTTACAACCTGTATCCCCCGGAACCGAAGGTGCAGTTAGCTTAGAAGGAACTCTGGCGGGGGCTGTCGCCTCGGCTGCGATCGCGGTTCTGGGTTGGGGCGTTGGTTTTATAGACTTGACAGGTGTTTATTTTTGTGTATTAGCTGCCTTTGTTGCCACTAACCTAGAAAGTGTGATTGGTGCCACCTGGCAATCTCAGGTCGAATGGATGACCAACGAAGTCGTGAATTTTATCAATACCTTAATTGGTGCGATCGCGGCTATCTTATTTATCGTCATCTGGCACAGTATCGCACTCGGCTAGTGTTTCGAGTTCGCCTGAATTGACTGAAAAGGCAAAAAAAGTCCTCGGAGAAATAACCAAGGACAAATAACCAATGACGAATAACCAATGACAAATAACTATTCTATTTGCCGACCAAACACCATTTGTAAAACCATCGCTTTACCATCATCGCGATGATATTTATCCGCCCAAGCGCGAATAATCTCATCCAGTTCTGCCATGGCTTGATCAACATTTTCCGGTGGAATATCCAATTCCTCCAACACCCGCATCACACCGTCCTGACGTTCTGCCCACTCTTTCATCAACCGGAAGTACTGCGCCGTATCCTCCACCATCGTGTAGGTACGTTCTTTGCCATCTACGGGCGAATACGACGCACTGGTCAGAGCATAATAAGGTAAACCCCAAGGACAATCAATGCGCGTCACGGTTCCGGAGTACAGCAAACGCCTTTTGATATGCTCCGCCATGGCTTCCGAAAGAGATGCCCGCCGTTCTGGGGGTAAATCTTCCTGGGAACGACTGTGCAGGAACTCAATCAATTCCATGAACTGTAAGGAACTCACCACCTGGGCATCTGGGAGATGATCCGGCAGTTTTTCTTCGAGAATTCGTTTTTCTTCCTTGTGCAGGCTAGTGCCAGAAATCCGCGATCGCCCAGGTTGCCAGGGATACTGATCCATCCACACGTAAGGAAACTGAATCAAATACCGAGGTTCTTGAGACCCCAACATCTTCAGCAATTTTCCTTCGGTTAACGCTTGTCGAACTTCCTCAACAATAACCTTGACCCGCTTTGGCTCAATATGGTGTAAATGTCCGGTCATCCGGATATTTTCACTCTGTTCCAAAAAGGTCGTGTAAATCGCACATTTAGCAGCCGTTGCCGCCGCATCTAGAAATGCCCCATGTCGGTGTCCACTGGTTCTCATTGCGCTGAAAGCCAGATATATCATAATCTGATCCATGGCGCTGGGGCTAAGGCTCTTGATCAGATCGAGATGATTAGTCATTTTAGGGAGCGGTCACATCGCATGGGTACAACAGAATAAAAGGTAATGACGAACCCACGGCTTCACCTAAACCAGCGAGTCCAACTTAAACAGCAAAACATGCGCTTAACAATTTAAAGCACCCTAATATTAAAGTCTAAATTCTCCTTAGATTATAGACGACGGAAGATAAACAACCCAGGAGATACCATTAACTGGAAGACCCCCTGGATGGGTCACAACTAGGGGGGATAATTCTTCCAGGAAAGTATATATTATATCAAATGGCACTAACTACCTATGCCCAAGTAAATTCGCGCCGTCCACTACCCCGGTGACAAATCTGGGGCGCGAGGGTGTCTTGGGAGGTGAAGAAACGCCGTTGTCCACCGCGATTGGTCTCAGGAGCTTGAGGACCGGCGTCTCCAGTTTTCACTAAAGACAATAGCGAGTGGGCAGGAGTAGACTGAAAACGTGAGACCGAGCGATCGCGAATATCATGAGCATTGACAGCCAATGAGAGCGTAAGCAGGCTCACTAACGTAACAGAAGTGTAAAAGCGCATAGCAGATGTCCGTGTCAGGGTTTCTAGTCCCTGTTACGGACTCTTTACTCATGGTTCAGGAAAAATTCCCGTCAGAGTTAATGTGGATTGTGTGAAGATTAATGGTAAACTAGCCTGTTTATCTTTCGTTTGTTCCCAATTTGGGTGAGGGAAATTGGGGTGCAGAGGTACACAGATGCCATGGCACGTCTGGGAGCAAGAGAAAGGTTGTAGGGGCGGGTTTTACCAATAACATTTTGGAGACAACCCCTAACCTCACTAAACCCGCCCTTTTTAGCGCAACAGGAGCAGATTAGTTCCTGATCAGTGCAAACGGTTCACCAGCAACCAGTTTCCCCCTGGATTACAACATCCCCACCCTTGTAGCTGTTGCTGATGAGGATAATGCTGGAGTTGCTGATTAACATCCGGTTGTATCGTAATCAATATCCAAATTTGACCCATAAGATTTTCAGGTTCGCTCAGGGTAATCATGTAATCCTGGTCAGCACGACGTTGGAATATGCCAGTGAAATAGATTAAGGTACATGATTGGCGATTGGTGATTAGTGATTGGTGATTAGCGATTGGGGATTGGTGATTGGGGAAATTCTCTACCATCTCCCCCAGCTCCCCCAGCTCCCCCTGCTCCTCAACCATGCCCGAACTGGGATACTCTTCTGGATGATCCAAGTAATAACGTTGCCAATACCGCCAATCGGGATCATCAAGAGATTTGTCAAATAAGGGCATCACAGCAGCCGGGGCAATAGTATCGCCCAACAATGCCTCTTGAATACGCCGGACAACTAACTCCCTCGGCTGACAGCCAAGTTCCACACACAACGCCGCCGCCATTCCTGCGGCTTGACCCAGATTCATTACTACAGGCTGCAACCGCGTCGAACCATTGGCAATGTGAGAGACCGAAATATTTTTATCACACACCAACAAACCATCCATTGACATAGGTACAAGGCAACCATAAGGAATCGTAAACGGTGTTCCTGTCCAACGCCCTCCCCAACGGATGGATTTTGGGGCTAAGGGAAAGGTAAAACCGGGATAATGATGGTCATTGGCATAATTGCCCACAGCAATTCCGGTGAAATTGCCTGACTCATTGACAGGCAAAGGCGCAACTTGACCTCCCGTTATCGGTAAAATCTCTTGTTCCCGCAACGTCACCATCCCTACCAGACGCCGACTTTCTCGATAATAAGGATGTAGGGCGTAAGCCCCACCCCCAACAGACGCCTCTGGAAACATATCATGGGCTAAACCATAACGCCGTCCTAGTTGAGATTGAATAAAACAGGCAAAGCCTTGACTATGCCAACGGGCTTCTTGGAGAAACTGCTGTCGGGATGCATCCGATTCCACTAAGCGCCCCACCCCCTCACCATAATCATTGCCACATTGGGGCCAGTTCAGCATAAACAGTCCCCCTGGTAAGCGTCCGTAATTGAGAAAGGATTCCACCCCATAACCCTCCCACGCCCCAAAAAACTGTTCTGGCTTGTATTCAGGCGGGGGCGGAATTTCTGGTGCGGTATCGGTGTCAAAATCTTTGAGGATAACCACCCAGGTTGGTGCTTGAACGGGATAGCGTTGAGTCAAGTCATTGTCAGCAACAGGCGCACTCGGTTCACCAAAGCGCGATCGCAACTCCCAACCCCAGCGATAGGGAATCTCAGCGAATTCCAGTACATCTCCCAATTCCGTGGCGTCTAGGATGACTTTGGCGTGAATTACAACATCAGCAAATCGTACCCCAGTTACACAGTCCCCGGCTTTCAATACGGCTAACGGCGTTTGTCCTGCAATCCACTTGAGGTTGGGTAATGCTTGCACCCAATCTGTAAAGATTTGAGCGCCAATTCTAGGGTGGTAGGTAAACAAACTCACCCACCCATTATCCAGTCCTCCGGGCTGTCGCTGTTGGAGTTCTCGCAAAAACGCGCCCCATAACCCGGTTTGCCACGCGCCTAATTCATTGCCATCGGGCGCACAGACACCGGCTGTCGTTAGCATTCCTCCTAGCCAGGAAAACTCGCTGACTAGAATGGTTTTGACGCCTCGACGTGCCGCTTGGATGGCTGCACTTGTGCCACCTGTACCACCGCCGACAACTAAGACTTCTGTTGTTAATTCATTCACCGCGATCAAAAAATGGGTTGGGGATAGTGATTATCATCACTCCTGGATCAGAGTCAAGTCACAGATACTTTTTGTAATAATTCGTTATGTTGTGGATAACATAAATTTACAAAATAGCTCAACAAAGGAGAACGATTATGATTAGCCCATTCAACAACCCTAATCTAGCTATCGCTTGAGATTAGGGATTGCCAGAGACAGGACTGGCAACGCAAGCGTTGAATAGACCACGCTCGCCGTTAACTGATACGCACTTCCGAATACTTCCCCAGTTCGGATCAACTGCAAGCCTACTTGTTTAGGCGCTTTAAGAGAGGACATTTTGTTAACGGTGGTCGAGGGGACGTACAACTTACACGAGAGGCTTATATCCATGATTCGTGTACCAGTTTTATCGCCAGACGGTAAACCATTAATGCCAGCTAAAGCTAGCCGCGTTCGGCGGTGGCTAAAAGCTGGTAAAGCTAAAGTCACCCATAACGACTTAGGCATCTTTCAAGTCCAGTTAGTTAACCCGCCATCGGGGGAGGAAACCCAAGATATTGTGGCTGGAATTGATCCGGGAAAGCTATTCACGGGGATTGCGATTCAATCAGCCAAAGCTACTCTGTTTTTAGCCCACCTAAATTTGCCCTTTAAAAACGTGACCAAGCGGATGACCCAACGGGTAATGATGCGGCGCGGGAGACGAGGGCGACGGATTAACCGTAAGGTTTCCTTTGATCAACGCAATCACCGCCAGCACCGATTCGATAACCGCAAAGGTCATAAGATACCCCCCAGCATCCGGGCTAATAAACAGTTGGCGTTGAGGGTAGTACAAGAGTTATCAAAGGTCTACCCATTCACAGATGTGGTGGTTGAGACGATTAAAGCCAAAGGCGACAAAGGGTTTAGCCCCGCTATGGTTGGTCAATACTGGCAGATTGAGCAGTTAGAAGCTAACGGCTATACCGTCCACACGCAGGAGGGATGGCACACATCCAACCTGAGACAGTACCTCGGTTTACCCAAATCCAAGAATAAGGCTGAGTCCTCACCTGCCGCCCATGCCGTTGATGGTATCTGCACAGCCGCGTCTCAGTTTATGCGGTATCGCCAGATCCAGGGCATAAGTGGCACCTTCTTAGGGTCTATCGAAGTTACACCGTGCCAGTTTGCGGTGATTAGTCGCCCTCCAGTGTGTCGCCGCCAACTACACCTAATGATTCCCGGCAAGGGAGGGAAGCGGCGCGGTTACGGTGGCACAGTTACCCGCCACGGGTTCAGGAAGGGCGATTATGTCAAAGCGGTTAAAGCAGATATCGCTTACTACGGTTACGTTTCCGGTGACACCAAAACCCAAGTTTCGGTTAGTGACGCTAATTGGAAACGGATAGGAAGGTTCACCACCTCCAAAGTTCAATTGTTGCAGCGAAATACCGGATTGGTGTCAACAGTTGGATTGTCAAACCTTACTACATCGAGTAGCGTGGTTTGACCTCTATCCCCCTCCGGGTTGCTTACGCGCTACGCGCACGCTTTTCGATCGCACCAAGCCGGAGTCCCACGAGGTAAAGCATCACAGGGACTCAAACAAATTACAGCGATCGCACACCAGCTTACAAGATGGATGCTTATGCGAGCAATAATTTGCCTTCCTAACCGCCTCCCTGTTTGATCAACGCTTTTAGCCGCATTTGCGGTTAAGGACGATGGTGACGGTAGGAAAGTAAAAGTAGAGATTTGAGTTGTGGGTTATGAACTCAAATCTCGCTAATTTTTCTCTAAGCCAACGAATCACCTTATCATGTTGGGTGTAGAGATAGCTTAACCTGATGTTTGCATAGTTAAGGAAGCTGAAACCATGATTCAGAAAGTACAAAAGAGTGACGCGGAGTGGAGACAACAGCTTACCCCGGAACAATACAAAGTAGCCCGACAGAAGGGAACGGAACGCGCCTTCACCGGGGAGTATCACGACAACAAGCAGCCGGGAATCTACAAATGTGTCTGTTGTGGCAATGACTTGTTCACATCCAAAACCAAATATGATTCTGGCACGGGTTGGCCCAGTTTTTGGACACCGATTGATGAAGAAAGCATCAAATATGAAGCCGATAATACGTTGTGGATGCGTCGCACTGAGGTGCTCTGTGCAGCTTGTGATGCTCACTTAGGTCATGTATTTGATGATGGACCAGAACCAACGGGTCAGCGTTACTGTCTAAATTCTGCCGCGCTAAACTTTGTCAAGTCCGATCAGGTTGAATCAGAATCTGAGGCGGAAACCGATAAATCTCCAACCACCTAACCCTCCAGATCAGTGATTTATCTATTTTGGCATGACCAACCCCATCCAAAGCATTAAGTTAGATCAGTTCCTCAAGTGGGTAGGTGTAGCGTCCACAGGTGGCGAAGCTAAACTGATGATTCAAGACGGTGATGTGACCGTTAATGGCATCATCGAAACTCGACGTGGGCGTAAATTAGTTGAAGGAGATTTGGTAAGCGTACAAGGAGAAACCTATAAGGTTGGGACTCAACTCTAGCCATGTCTGAGTGGAGATTTCCCTAGCAATATCCGTTTATTTAAAAAATGGTGAGGTAACTCCCCGGCTTTCAGACGCGAGTCCTTATCTCTACCTGGCTCTCCTCCATCTAAGACAAGTATTTAGGAGCTTTTTGGGGCGGGTAAGAAGCGCTTAATCAAAGGTGTCACATAAAACTAAGATTTTTGCCCAACCCGCCCTCTCCTAACCTGTAAGTAAAATGAAGGTAGGTTTCTTTTCGAGATTAGGGTATTGAGATTAATGGAAATGAGAAAAATTAACGGCAAAAAGCTGTCACTTCTTAGGTATTGAATTCAGGAGGATGCCCGTAATAACTTAGGCAAGTTGATTCATTAAGTCAGAGACAAAAATAAATGGAAGGCTGTTGAATATTAGGGATAGCTTATAGCTCCCATTCGCGGCAGTGAATTAGTATGTCGTCTAAGTTTGTTTCAAACTCCTTCCAGTCATTAAACCAGATCTCCCTATTGTTATCACTTACTGGATAATCTGCATCCCATTCGTCGATAAAAGCATCCGCATCCCCGTCTTGGGATAAGACATCTGCATCCCATTCCTCGAAAGATACGTCCTCATTGTTATCTGTGTCTTTTAACAGAAGTTCTATATCTCCTTCGCTGACTGTATAATTGCTAAATACTCTCATTGTTAGTTCCCCGTTTGCTCTCAACTCAATTTGACTAATCAACCAAATCACATCTAAATTATCTCCCATTTTTCAGGAAATTATTGTAATTTAATCCATAAAATATAGTGATTATCGCCACTATTTAGTGTGATAATGCCGTAAAAAAATTGTGATTTCTTAAGCATTTAGCTGTGATTAATGTCACAGGTTTCTCGGAAAAATCTCAGATTGAGATGTTGCCAGATCTTTTTTATATACATTTGGTTACTATCCTTTCATAATGCTCAATAGATGTAATTAAAACTTTACATTTGTGTCAATAATTGTAAATAAACTGAATAATATGAAGTTTAAATGCACAACAGCTTACACAATTTAAATGTGTTTTAGCTTATACAGCGCTTTTCAAGTCAGTGAGGTACACAGACAGATCCCCGACTTCTTGAAGAAGTCCGGGATCTTGCTTAGAGACTGTACCTCATCAACCACCAAATCTGCTGTAACTGTCCTGATTTATCGGTAAATCGGAAAGATACCGTTACAAAAGTTTAGCGATGCGGAGTGCGATCGCCAATGCTGAAGGGCGACGGGAACATCAACGCCACCAAGAGCAGTATCGCTGCCGAAGCCTGCCGAGAGCAGGGATTTGATCACCAAACCCCTCTGGTAGGAATCTCCCTGCGTTTACGCTGGGGAGGATGTCAATCAGGAAAACCCAAGCGTGAGAGATCGCTGGGGTAAGAAAGTGAGATTGTAGCCACTATCTAGATTATCACTTCCTTCATCTCACAAAATAGGGAATGATACCAAATCCGATGACAGGAATCCCCTTTAGCCCTAGGGTACTTTTTCCTTAAAGCCTTCTGCCCTGAAGCCTTCTGCTACGTGTGGAATTTTCCGGAGAGTGTCATCTGGTAAAAGTCTGAGCGGTATAGCTTGGTCATTTCTTCCCACAGACAGACGATAACCAGCTTTTTACATATCTAAAGTTAAGGGTGACAACTTGCTAGCGCTTGTCGGGAGCATGGAGCGTAAAAAGCCATGATGACAACTATTCATGCTTATACATCTACCCAAGCGATTGTGGATAGACCAAGCAAGAAATTTCGACGCGGTAGAACAGCTGCGGCTAATTTAGTTCCCACCACAACCGGGGCGGCTGTGGCGACAACCCAAGTTCTTCCCCAATATCAAAACAAGTTTGATGGGGTAGCAGTACGGGCACCAATTCCTGTTGGTTCCATTTCTGATATTATTTTCGTCACTGACAAGTCAACTAGCGTTGACGAAATTAACAATATCTTCAAAGAAGAAGCCGGAAGCGAACGTTATCAAGGCGTTTTAGTGGTTTCCGAAGACCAGATTGTTTCATCGGATATCGTTCAAGATCCTCATGCTTCAATTGTTGATTTAACCATGACGCAAGTCGTTGATGGTGATCTAGTTAAAGTCATGAGTTGGTATGACAATGAATGGGGATATGCTTCCCAGATGGTTAAAGAAGCGGTTCGCATGATCAAGGAATCAAAACAAACGGCTAGTTAATCTCAGTCTTTCACGGTTGGGTTGGGTTTCGCTTTGTAGCACTGCCATTACACAAGTCAGCCCTCACCCCCAGCCCCTCTCCCAAGCTTGGGAGAGGGGAGAAAAAGGGAAGATTAGTCCTATTTTATAGTTTTATTTTCGGTTGACGGTAACAAAGTTGGGAAATCAATCCGTAAGCTATTTCATTCCGCCGAATTTCCCGAAGATATTGCCAGGGAAATTCGCGAAGCTTACGACCAACTTAGTCAACGCTATGATACTCAAGATGTAGATATCGCGGCGAGAAGTAGCGCGACGGCTGAGGATTTACCGGAAGCAAGTTTTGCCGGTCAACAGGAAACGTTTCTCAATGTTACTGGCTATGAAGAATTACTAGAAGCCTGTCGTAAATGTTATGCCTCATTATTTACCGATCGCGCGATTAGTTATCGACAGGCGCAAGGCTTTGACCATCTGAAGGTAGCACTTTCGGTGGGGGTGCAGAAGATGGTGCGATCGGGGAAAGAAATCCTGGGCGCATCTCGGTATTATAGCGATCGCTACCGGGAAGGGTTTGCCTTGGAATGTCGTGCCCTGAAACGGGTACGGGAAGAAATTGGCTTTAATAATGTGATTATCATGATTCCCTTCTGTCGCACCTTGGATGAGGCGGATAAGGTTCTCCACGTCTTGGCAGAAAATGGACTCAAGCGGGGGAAAAATGGATTAGAAGTCTATGTGATGTGCGAAATTCCCTCTAATGTGGAGTTAGCGGAAGAGTTCTCTGAACGCTTTGATGGCTTCTCCATTGGTAGTAATGACCTCACCCAGTTAGTGTTGGGGGTGGATCGTGATTCTGGGGATCTGTCCCATCTATTTGACGAACGCAGTTTAAGGCTCGGTCTAATATATTCCGAGCTGCATTCTCATCTCTATCCATGCTGCATCCGCACTTATGGCATTCATGTAGACGAATAGATAGAGTTTTCGGGACTTTAACTCCACAATTTGAGCAATTTTGAGATGTTCCATGAGGACTTACTTTTATCACTCGGACACCGCATTTAACTGCCACTGCGTCCAAGATGGTAATGAACCTTCCCCAGGCTGCATCCAAAATTGATTTGCTCAATCTTGTACGAGCAAGTCCTTTGATATTTAAGTCTTCCACCGCAATCAAGTCATACTTTTTGACAAGATTATGAGCGGTGTTGTAGTGAAAGTTTTCTCTAATTCTACCAATACGTTGATGAATTCTGGCTATCTTGTTTTTCTGTTTGTTAGCACGGTTTGACCCCTTCTCCTTTCTTGCCAACTTGCGCTGTTGACGAGCTAAGTGAGGCTGCGTTTTACGGTAGGCTTGCTGAATAGGAACGGCTTCACCCTCTGATGTGGTGAGGAACTCTTTAAGTCCCACATCAATGCCAACAGCCGTTTTCACTTCCTCTAATAACATAGGTTCGGGTACCGTCTCATCCTGAATGGAAATGGAACAGTACCAACCGTCAGCTTTGTGGACAATTGTGCAAGTTTTTAGGGTAAAGCCACCTGGAATAGGACGATGCATGATAACTGGCATCTTCCCTATCTTTGACAGCTTCAACATACCATGATTAAGATGCGCTCCGGCTTTAGGACAGTTGACTCGCGGATAGACAAACGAGCGCAATTCACCAACCTTTTTAAACTTTGGTCTGCCGCCACGTTTACCCGATTTG